>CAMCQT010000076.1 GCA_945877125.1 Candidatus Brevifilum fermentans
ATGGAAGACCCATCTGCATTGGACTGGGGTATGTACGCATAAAGCTTGTCAAAGGTTGAAGGTCAAAAGTCAAAGACGCCATCCAATGGATGGCGTCTTTTTTTATCTTTCTTCTTTCTATTCATCCTTCAGCATTCCGCATTCAACCTTTCCCTCACTCCCCATGTTTCCAATGCATCGCATGAGGCTCTTCACCTTCTGCAAACCCTGAAATGATGATCAATGCAGTGGTTACAGTATTTCCAAGGTTTTTCCACTTATGCTGTAACTTGGATGCAAACAACAAGCTATCGCCCGCCTCAAGCTGAAAAAACTGTTTGTCAACATAGTATTCCAATTTACCGCGCAGGCAGAAAACAAACTCATGTCCCGTATGGACAATGCTACGCGTACCGCTTGATGCGCCAGATTCCAGCGTGAGCATAAACGGCTCAACACGTCCTGAAAACTGCGTTCCACCTAATCCTTCAAAAACGCCGCGTGTAAAAGACATGTGCATGCGTTCATCTGATTTAAGAAAAACAATTTGCTTTTTTTGAGCTTCGGCTCCAAAAAAAGCAGTGATGGAAACCCCCAAAGCATCTGCCAATTTATAAAGCGTACTGACCGAAGGAGATGCCTTGCCGCGCTCGATCATCGAAAGCGCGTTGGCTGACAATCCGCTTTTTGTGGCGAGCGCACGCATTGAAATACCGCGCTCTTCGCGTAGTTCACGCAAATTTGTCGCTACGTCTACAGAAGTAGCTTCACGCATAAATGATTCCATATATTCTCCTGTTATCAAAACACTAAAAGATATTTTCTTTTGAGCGGCAAATTAAACTGTATTTTTCTCGTCCTGCATAGGTAATGCATATTCCTGTCCCCAATTGCCCATGGCGTTCAACACGGGGCGCAGAGTTTCGCCAAGCGGAGTAATACTATATTCCACTTTTGGCGGTACAACGGGATAAACCTTGCGGCTGATAAGCCCGACGGTTTCAAGTGCGCGTAATTCTGAAGTGAGCATCTTTTTTGTGATGCTCGGAATGGCACGCTGTAACATGCCAAAACGATTGACGTTATTGGTGATCGCCCAAAGGATGATGATCTTCCACTTGCCGCCGATCAACTGCATGGTGGCGGTGACAGGGCATTGATATGGGGTTGGAATTTCTACTGAGGTTATGCTGTTCATTTTTTTACTGTCCATAGTTACTTTTTAGTGCCTAATTGACGAATATGACACTAGGCAATATTATAGCGCAACTATCTAATTCAAACAGGAGTCAATAAAAATGGAACAAAAAGAAGTTGCCTTAAGTGTGTCAAAAGCCATCCTCAATGGAGAATGGGACAAGTTGAATGGAATTTTAGCCGATGATTTCACATACACCGGCGACGGGATGCATTTCAACAAGCAGGAATACATAGACTTTATGAAAGGTATGAAAGCCGCCTTTAGCAATATGAACATGGAATTTACACATGTGGTGAGTGAAGGTGATCTGGTTAGCATCCGCTTCATCACAACCAGCAAGCACACCGGCAATTTCATGGGCGCGCCCGCCACAAACCACAATTTGAACATTGGCGGTATTTTCATGCGCAAGATACAGGGCGATAAAGTGGTACAGGAATGGCAAACAACTGACCTGCTCGGCACAATGAGCCAAATGGGATTCGGCACATTAATGGCTTATGCAATCTTCAATGTGTTGTTCAAGCCGAAGAAAAAATAACCGTTGAGCTGAGAAATAAAAAAGAGCGAGATCGTATGATCTCGCTCTTTTTACAAATAGGACACTGTCTAATTTTGTGTTTGCAGCAGTTTTGCCAGCGACTTTTTCGCGAGCAAGTCTGCGCTGACCATGCCAAGTACCTGCCCGTTTTCGACGACGGGCATGGCGGAGATTTTGTGCAGTTCGAGCAGGCGCACCATGTCGAGGATGCCCGCGTCTGGCGGACAGGTGACGACGTTGCGGGTCATCACTTCGGCGCTGGGTTGGGTATTAGGCGCGCCTTGGGCTGTGGCGCGGGTGATGTCCCATTCGGTGACGACGCCCGCGATTTCATTTTCAGCGGAGACTACTGCCAGGATGGGGCTGCCAGCTTCAAAGAGTTTGGCGGCGGCTTCCTGCAAGGAGCAATCCACTGTTAGCGTGGGCAAAGGCTCCATCAGGTCGGCGGCGGTGCGTCCACTTTCTTTGGATGCGATGCGACGCACGCTGATTCGTTCGGCGGCATGGCAGGGCAGAGAGTCTGTGTCAGCGAGGAGAATGTCTACGAGTTCGCGCATGTTGCGGCGCAGGGCTTCTTCGCGGTGAGCATCTCCGGCGATACGGCGTTTTTCGGCGAGGGCGGCGAATTCGGCGGCGTGAGATTTCAACCAGCCATCCACGGCTTGGGGATTGCCGAGCATTTCCTGTGGGATGCGGAGTTCGTCGGGGGTCTGGATCAATTTTTCCTGCGCGGCGAAAATGACTCCGCCAGAGTTGACCAGATAATCTGTGGCAATTAAAGCCCCACGCTGACGGTAAACCGCCTGCTCCATACGGGCACGCGCGGTCTTGCGGGCGGGGTCGGGCGAGTAGGTGTTCGCGCCTTCGACGATGAGTGACCAACGCCCCATGCGATCCACGGTCATGGCGGGGTTGGAGGCGGAGTCAATATCGAGATAGTTGGCGATGGGCGCGGCGGGGATTAAACAGAACGCGCTCTCGCGTAACAAGTCGTTGGGGTCAGTTGAATATTTGAGCGTGCCGCCTTTGCCCGCAGACATTTGCTCCATGAAATAGCGGCGCGTGACGACGCCGTCTTTTTGCCAGCGTTGGAAAAGCTCATCGAGCGGGAGTCCGCCGATGTCGTAGAGATAGCCGTCAGCGTCAGAAATGCCGATGACTTTCGCCTCAGGCAAACGGTCGCGCAGGATGCGGGCAGAGTGTGCTCCGACTGCGCCGAATCCCTGAATCAGCACGGTCACTTCTTCGGGAATGGTCAGCGAGTCAAATTGAGGCAAAACTTTGAGGCGCGGCATTTCCTCAAGTAATTCTTGCAGACAAATCACCGTGCCGCCAGCCGCCGCGCCGAGTTGGTCGATGCGATTGCCGCCCATGTCGGCGGGTTTGGAGAGCGCGTGGTCAATGCCGTTTTCGATGGCGATGGTTTTCATGTCGGAGTCATTCGTGCCGACATCGGGACCGGGCAAATAAATATCGCGGTAGCGGAAAAGCAGATGCGCCCAGCCGCGAATGACTTCGGTATGCTGTTCGGGAGTTAATCCGTGCTCGGCGACGATGCCAGATTTTCCGCCGCCGTAGGGGAGGTGAGCCGCCGCGTTTTTGAGGGTCATGCCGCGCGCGAGGTTGTGAATTGCGGCGGGCGTAACCTCGGGCAACATGCGGATGCCGCCCAACGAAGGCGTACCCATTGCGAGATTATCCACCACGAGATAGCCGCCAATTTCCAGCGGAGATGCGTCGTCCCACATGCAGACAACGCGATGCGGTCCAAGCGCATCCACTTCGATGCCGAGGCGCGAAAGTTGATCCACGTCGGTGGAGTCAAATTCCATAAAACAGAGATTGCCCTCGCGCTGGAGACGTTTGTCCCATGCGCTTTCGGGCAGACGTTCGCGGAGGTAGGTGTTCATTCGAGAGGGGATCATGAAAGTCCTTTTAGTGAGAAGTGGACAGTGGGTGGTGGACAGTGAATTCACTACCCACTACCCACTTCGCACCGCCCACTATTTATTTGTGCAAATTCTTCGCCGCAACAAAACTCAGACCCTTCTCGGTCAATGCCCAGGCAGAGCGATTGCAGGCCTCCACTTTGTCGAGGAAGTTGATACGCAGGTTGTCCCAATCTCCGCTGGCAATGACTTCATCTTTGGCGCGGAAATATTCGAGGATGTCGGAGGGGTGGGCGCGGGCGCTGTCAATTTCGGGGTCGCCGCCCTCGTGCTTGGCGGCGATGTTCGCCACATGGTCGGCGATCTCCACTAATTCAGCGCGGCGGTTGTACGGCTGAATCACGATATTTTTGTAGGTCTCGGTGATGTGATGCTCGAAGCGTACGACCTGCTCGAAGCCAAGTGCCTTGCGGAATTCGGCGGAGATTTCCATGGTTTCGTTGTTGATCGAGTTCGACCAGTTGAAGCCGATCAGCGGACTGGAGCCATCATCACGGCTGAACAGCTTCGCCATCGTCATGATCCACAGCGCGTGATAGGGATTATCTGAACCGAAGAAAACCGAAATCTTGAATTGAATATCCACGCCGAGTTTGTAAAGCATGAAGCCCATCAAAATTGTGCCCGCGTTGAAATTCAACACGTGCTGAACGCCGTAGTTGGTGTAGTAATACAGGAATTCATCGAGCCACATGAGCGCATGATCGTTGGGCTGACCAATTCCGCCAAAGTAGCCGGTGATGGTGGCGGGGCCGCCAAGATGCGGGTTCGAGCCGTCGGTGCCTTTCGTATCGAGTGTCTCGACGAAGGATGCGCCGATGATGTCGAGCGCGGCGACAATCGCGGGCAGGTCGCCATCCGCTTCGGATTCTTTCATATTGCGGACTGCGATAAAGCGCCCAGGCATGAGCGTCTTGTTGGCGATGGCTTGTTCTGCCATGGCACGCACCCACGGGAAATATTGCAAAGCAGAGACTTCGAGTGTGACGGCGTACTCGTCCTTGAATTGGGTGGTCTTGGCCGCTTCGCCCAAAACTCCGCGCCGATAATCCGCGACTGAAACAAATGCACCCTTGTCACGTTGTTCGATCAACCAGTTGAGATCTTTAATATATTCGGGCGCTTTGGCTTCCACTTGTTTAAAGAGATTTTCCAACTTGCGTGATTCGCGGTGTTTGCGGTTGATCTCTTCGGGCGTGCCATATTTGGCAACCACATCAAGAAAATCTTTCATTACACGCGAATTGGGGTCAAGCAAAACAGAGTTGATCGCGTCAAGGCGATTTGAGTCTAATTTCAAGAGAGATTGGAGATTGGTCATTGGGGATTCCTTTTGTGAATTACCAATCTCTAATTACCAATTACATAGTTGGTAATTAGAGATTAGAGATTGGAGATTGGTAATTACAACATCTTCAACAATTCGTCATACTCTTCGTCGGGCATGCCAAACCAATTTTCTTTGGCGGGGAAAGTTTTCTCGGTCACTTCTTTGACGTAGCCGTTCAATCCCTCGCGGATAACCGCGCCCGCATCCGCAAAGACTTTTGCCATGCGCGGTTTGAATTTTGGATACAACGCAAACGCATCGTGATAGATCAGCAGTTGACCGTGCGCATCCGGGCCGGATCCGAGTGACATGATGATGCAATTCTCGGCGCGCTCGGTGATGAGTTTGCAAAGGCGGTCTGGCACAAGCTCCAGCAGGATGCAAAAAGCCCCGGCCTTTTCCAACGCCTTGGCATCGTCTACGATCTTCTTCGCCAGCGTGGCTGACTTTCCCTGCAACTTGAACCCACCCAACGAGCTGACAGACTGCGGCGTGAGTCCAAGATGACCGATGGCGGGAATGCCCGCATCCACAATGCCCTTGATGCGATCCGCCATTGATGCGCCGCCTTCGAGCTTGATCGAGTCACAGCCGGTCTCGGCCATAAAACGACCCGCACTGCGGATAGCGGTTTCGACGCTGGGTTGATAGCTCATGTACGGCATGTCGCCCACGATCCAGGCATTGGGCGCGCCACGACGCACCGCCGCTGTGTGGCGCATCATGTCATCCATCGTGACCGGCAAAGTTGAGTCGTAGCCGAGCATGGTCATGCCAAGGCTGTCGCCGACGAGGATCATATCAATACCCGCCTGATCTTGCAGATATGCCGTTGGATAATCATAGCAAGTTAACCAGGTGATGGGTTGATTGTCTGCCACTTTTTTGTACAGACCTGGCAGGGTCATTTTCTTGCGTGCTTCAGTCATGGGTTCCTCCAAATAAATACGTGATTAGAGATTAGAGATTGGAGATTAGTAATTGGTAAATCTCCAATTACTAATCTCCAATTACGCACTTTGTATTACAGTCTTTCAAATCTCGCCTGGAAGAAGCGCAGGTACTTCGGCTCGTAGACCATCTTCAATCCGCGGGTGGTTTCGCGCGCGTCGTAGACCGCCTTGACCGCTTCGGCGACCACGTCCATGTGCGCCTGGGTATAAACGCGGCGCGGAATCGTCAGACGGGTCAATTCAAGTTTCGGGTAATAATGATCGCCGGTCTTGGCGTCACGTCCTGCCGAGGCGATGCCGCGCTCCATCGAGCGGATGCCAGAGTCGAGGTAGAGTTCTGCGGCGAGAGTTTGGGCAGGGAATTCGATCTGCTTCAAATGCGGATAAAAAGCCTTCGCATCCAGGAAGATGGCGTGTCCGCCGACAGGCTGCACGATCGGGATGTTCCAGTCTGTGAGTAGTTCACCGAGATAAAGCACCTGCCCAATACGCGAGCGGATGTGCTGGTCTTTGACCGATTCTTCGATACCGATTGCCATCGCTTCTAGGTCACGTCCCGCCAGTCCGCCGTAGGTGTGCAAACCTTCGTACACCACAACGAGGTTACGAAGTTCCTCGAACAACGTCCAGTCGTTGACTGCCAGCCAGCCGCCGATGTTGACGAGGTTGTCTTTCTTGGCGCTCATCCAAGCGGCGTCGGTGTAACTGCAAAACTCTGTGAGAATTTCAGCGATGGATTTACCGGCGTAGCCTTCTTCGCGTTCCTGAATGAAATAGGAATTTTCCATCATGCGCGTGGCATCCAGATAAACCTTGATACCGTGCTTGTCGCACAAGGCGCGCAGGGCTTTGATATTCGCCATGCTGACGGGTTGTCCGCCGGCCATGTTGACCGTGCCCGCCACGCTGATGTATGCGATTTTTTCCGCGCCATATTCGTCAATCAATTTTTGAACTTTGTCTAAATCAATATTGCCTTTGAACGGATGCAAATTGGCGGGGTCGTGCGCTTCGTCAATGATGACATCGGTGAACATGCCGCCCGCCAATTCCTGATGCAGGCGTGTGGTGGTGAAATACATATTGCCAGGGACGATCTGTCCCTTTTTGATAACTGCCTGACTGATGAGATGTTCCGCGCCGCGCCCCTGATGGGTTGGGACGATATATTTGTAGCCGTACACTTTTTGGACAGCCGCTTCAAAATGATAGAAGTTACGGCTGCCCGCGTAGGCTTCGTCGCCCATCATCATGCCCGCCCACTGACGGTCGCTCATCGCGCCGGTTCCGCTGTCGGTTAGCAGGTCAATGTAAACGTCATCTGACCTGAGTAAAAAGGTATTGAAGCCAGCCTCGGTCAGTGCCTTCTCGCGTTCTTCACGTGAGATCACATTAAGCGGCTCGACCATTTTGATCTTCCAAGGTTCCGCCCAAGAGCGGCGTCCGAATTGTTGTCCCATAGTTTTTGGTGTGTTATTGGTCATGAAATATTTCTCCTTTTGATTTTGTTATGTCATTGCGAGGCGTTCTTTGCCGAAGCAATCTCCCAATTTCTACAAGGGGATTGCTTCGGGCTAACGCCCTCGCAATGACATGCTATTTACTCCAACGGCAGCGCCATTGTAGATTTAACCTCGACGAGTACCAAACTGGTATGGATACGCGCCACACCGGGAATGGGAGTCAACTTGCCCACCACGAAGCTCTCCAAATCCTTGCGGTTCTTTAACACTACTTTCAACAAGTAATCGTATTCGCCTGTGATGTGGTGGCATTCCAACACTTCGGGCATTTTGCGAGTTGCCTCGCGGAATTTCTCCACTTGAGTCACCTGATGCATTTGCAAGCTGATGTGGATAAAACACAACAAATCGTAGCCCGCTTTTTCGCGGTCAACGACAGCAGTGTATTGGCGAATATAGCCATCCTTCTCCAGCCGCCGCAAGCGTGAATGTGTGGCGGGCGGCGAAAGGTTGATCTTGCGCGCCAGTTCCACGTTGCTCAGGCGTCCGTCAGCTTGCAAGGCACGAAGCAGTGATTTATCTACATGATCTAACATAATGTTCTCTGAACTTTTTATCATAAAACCATCCTTAAAGTCAACAATTATTCCGATTAAAACAAGAAACTCAAAATATATTATACGATAACCCCGTAATTTCAAAAACATATTCCAAAATACGTTGAAATATCCCCGGCGATCTGAATAAGTACAAGTCACCGCAAAATTTTCAACCTTTGTCTTCGCTCAGTATGGCATTTTCGAGATAGTTTCCATTTAATTTGAACCGGACAAGCACACAAGTTCCACATAATTCCTTCACCGCCGTGTAATTCCCAAATGGGAAAATAGGATTAACAAACTTTCAAATTTCATTCATCGAGAAATGAAGGTCCACATCAAAACATTATTACTGGAGAAAAAATGAAAAACAGAAAATGGTTAAATTACACACTGGGCACTTTGCTCACGTTGATTGTCCTTGCCGCAGTCGGCGGAGCGGGCTTCCGCGCTGGGATGATGCAAAACGTATCCTTTGCACGTCCAGCCTTCACGCATGACTTTGAAACCCTGCCGCAAGCCTTGCAGGGAAATATCCAAGGCAACAGCAACCCTCACGCCATGCAAGGCGATTTCCGCCAACAGGGATTTGACAACCGTGGCGATGACCGTCGTGATGGAGGTATGAATTTCTTCTCCCCCATCTTTGGGTTGATTCAACTGGCGGCGCTAGGATTGCTCGGCTGGTTTGGTTATAAGTTCGTGCAGAAGAGCGGCTCGAGAATCACGCGCGAAACAGCATCAGCGGCTCCCGTAGCGGCAGAAACTGTCAGCGCGGAGGTTGAGGAAGAAAAACCAGCAGAGTAGAAAAAAGCCAGTTGAGCAGGATCAGGCGTCCGCTTCGAAAGAGGCGGGCGCTTTGTGCTTTAATTCACACAATATCTCCATAATTTCATGACTGTCCCTTTACATCCGCTTCTTATACTGCAATTATCAAAAAGAATCGCGCGAAGGAAAGGTGCATTTATTATGGAAACGCAATCGAAGTTCAAAACTCTTTTGGCAAAGAGAGTCCAGCCATTTTTTGGAAAATTTGAAAATTCAAGATTGTTCTCGAAGTTTGGGAAGAAGACCTGGTGGGGACTTGGGCTTATTATGGCGCTCTTAATCGGCGGCGGAGTCACATATTTCCAAATGAACTCTACGGCTGCCCAAACGACCACCACCGAGACCTTGCAAACCACCGTTGCCAGAAAAAGTGACCTGGTGATTTACGCCAGCGGCACTGGGACATTAGTTGCGCTGGATGAAGCAGATTTGGGGTTTAAAGCCACGGGACAGATCAACGAAATCAATGTGAAAGTTGGCGACAAGGTCAACAAAGGGGATGTGCTTGCGGTGATGGATAACTCGAACTTGCAGATCAAGTACACACAGGCAAAACGCGCCCTGCTGGAGTTGACTTCGGTTGCTTCGCTTGCCTCGGCTGAAGAAGCGGTGGCGACTGCCGAAACAGATCTTTTGTCCGCGATCAATCAATTATCTTATTTGATCAGCCCTGAAGTGTATTACTGGGAAACTCAGGTTGAATCCTCAAAAGTTGAAATTGAAGAAACAAAAGTGGCGCTGGAGAAATCTCCAGAAGACGCAGAGTTGAAAGCGGCGGTGACAAAATCGGAAGCCTATTTGGATTTCGCCGAAGACAAACTTACAGCAGCCTGGTATTACTACGACCATGAATATGTGAAGGATAAATTCGTTGCCTACAGTTCAGAGACTGGCAAAAAGACCTATGGCGCGCCCAATGACGCCGAGGTGGCAGAAGCGCGCGCTGGTCTGGCGCAGGCAAAGGCGGCGCTGATAGAGGCTCAATATTATTATTCCGCATTGATCGGCGAAGAAGTTCCCGAAGGCGCCACCGGCTCTGGCTTGACCACACTTGAGCAGACCAAACTTGACCTTGAATCAGCAGAAACGGATTTGGCGGGCGCGTCGCTGGTGGCGCCGATCAACGGCACGATCATGTCTGTGGATATGACGCTTGGCGGCACTGTGGAATCGGGCACAGTGGTGATGACCATTGCAGACTTAAGCCAGCAATATCTCGAAGTGTTTTTGGACGAATCAGACTGGGAAAGCATCAAGGTCGGCTACCCCACAGAAGTGATCTTCGATATTTTGCCTGACTCAAATTTTACAGGCAGTGTGGTGCAGATCGACCCGGGCTTGTACACAGAATCAGGCTCATCGGTTGTGCGAACCATCGTCCAACTGACAAATGAAAATAACGAAGACCTCAACCTGCCGCTTGGCACCAGCGCCGCAGTGGATGTGATCGGTGGCGAAGCAACAGATGCGATCCTCATCCCGATTGAAGCCTTGCACGACGCTGGAAATGGACAATATGCTGTGTTCGTTTTAACAAACGGCGTGCCGCGCCTGCAACTTGTAGAAATTGGCATCAAAGATTTATCTTCGGTTGAGATCAAATCTGGACTAAATCAGGGTGATGTAATCACCACAGGCATTGCGGAGACACAATGAGCGAGAAGCGCAAGATCATCGAAACAGTAGACGTCACCAAAGTCTACGGCATGGGTGACATCAGCGTGGCGGCATTGAATGGCGTGAGCATCACAATCGAATCGGGTGAGTTCGTGGCTATCATGGGGCAATCGGGTTCGGGCAAAAGCACGTTGATGCACATCCTCGGCTGTCTCTCCCGCCCCACTGCCGGACAGTATTTTCTGGACGGCGAAGATGTCAGCCAGTTGGACAAGGTTCAACTGGCGGGTGTCCGCAACCGCAAGATCGGATTCATCTTTCAATCCTACAATCTGCTGGCGCGAACATCTGCCCTGCGGAATGTGACCCTGCCTTTGCTGTACGATCACGCACATCCAAGAAGCATCGAGGAAGCAGACGCAAAAGCAGAAAAACTATTGGACATGGTTGGGCTGTCAGGACGTATTCACCACCAACCGCACGAACTCTCCGGCGGACAACAGCAGCGTGTGGCTATCGCCCGCTCGCTGATCAACGACCCCGTGCTTATCATCGGCGACGAACCGACAGGCAACCTCGACAGCAAATCAGGCGTTGAGATCATGAATCTCCTGCACACCTTGCACGCACAGGGCACCACCATCGTCATGGTGACTCACGACCAAAAGATCGCCGCACATACCCAGCGCACCATCAATTTGTTGGACGGGCTGGTGGATACCATCACACACAACGGACACGACAGCCACGACGACGCAAAAAATAAGCAGGTGCAATATGAAACTGTCTGAAGCCGCACGCATTGCATGGGAAGCGATTCTCAAAAATAAAATACGCTCCTTTCTCACCATGCTGGGAATCATCATCGGCGTGGCGGCGGTCATCATCATGGTCGGCATCAGCGCAGGCACAGAAGCCACCATTCAGGAACAGATCACTTCGCTGGGCTCGAATCTCATTTTCGTGCAAGGCTCAATGAAGCGCGGCGGCCCTGGACAAGCTCCAACCGGCGGACTGGTCTTCGACGATGCCGCAGCCATTCAAGACGGCGTCAGCGGCGTGACCTCCGTGGTCGTTGAGCAGAACTCCAGCGAAAGCGTAAAGTTTGGCGATGTTACCCTCGAATCCATTTCGATCCTCGGCACAACCTCAGGCTTTATCTCTGTGCGCGATATGGACATTGGCGACGGGCGTTATTTCACAGACAAGGAAATTGACCGCAAACAAAAAATGGTGGTGCTTGGGTTTTCCATTGCCGAGGAACTTTTTGGAGAAGACGACCCCATCAACCAGGTGATTACAGTAGGCACAACCAAAATGACCGTCATCGGCGTCATGGCAGAGAAAGGTCTGGTCGGCACCACAGATTACGACTCCTACGTCTTCATGCCCATCACCGTGGTCTTCCAAAAATTCACGCCATCCATGTTTGCCCGCATCATGGGCGACAGCATCCGCATGATCTATGTGGAAGTTGACCCGGAACAAAACATCGACGACATCATCACACAGGTTGAACTTTTACTTGTCAAACGGCACGACCTGACACTCGACACCGCAGACTTCACCGTCACCACGCAGCAAGACATCATCTCGACGCAGGAATCAACCACTGCGGCATTCCGCTCGCTGTTGGCTTGGGTGGCGGGCGTCTCGCTCATCGTCGGCGGCATCGGCATTATGAATATCATGCTGGTCAGCGTCACCGAGCGCACGCGCGAAATCGGCATTCGCCAGGCGGTCGGCGCAACCCCCAACGACATCCGTATGCAATTCCTGGCCGAAGCGCTCATGCTCAGCATTATTGGCGGATTGATCGGCATTGTTGTGGGCGTGGGCGGCTCGTATATCTTCGGCTCACTCAGCGACATGCGAACTGTCGTTCAACCAGGATCAGTGATCCTCGCCTTTAGCTCAGCCGCCATTGTCGGCGCATTCTTCGGGTATTACCCCGCCAACCAAGCCGCGAAGCTCGATCCCATTGACGCGCTACGCTACGAATAAACTCTGGAGTCAGACAGCTTGCTGTCTGATAACCCAACGGCAAGCCGTTGGACTCCACAAAGGAAGCAAACTATGAACAAAAAAATCTTCTGGACGATTATCACCCTCTTCACTTTGATATTGACCGCCTGCGCCTCTGCCGCAGGGATAACGGGTACTGCTCCGAGCGGCAGTCCCGCCGCTGGTGAATTACCCGCGCAGACCAAACTCATCCTCGGCACGATCAAACTCGAAGAAACAGAAAACGCCATCAGCGCCGAGCAAGCCGCGCAACTTCTTCCCATGTTTTACGTTCTGCAAGACCTGAACGACAGCGACACCGCCGCACAGGAAGAGATCAACGGACTCGTTTCTCAAATTCAAGAGACGTTGACTGCTGACCAAACCCAAGCCATTGACAGCATATCCCTCTCGATGAAGGATATGTTCGCGATCACCCAAAGCGGCAGCGGAAGATCAAGCACAACGGATGCCGCATCAACTTCCGGTTCGGGCGGAGGCAACATGGGCGGTCCACCTGAGATGGGCGGCGGCGGAATGCCTGGCGGTATGCCCGGCGTCGCGACAACAGGAACTACATCCACAAGCAGTGACACCAGCGCCAGACCCGTCATGGATACCAGCACCCCATCAGCCTTATTTGATGCAGTGATCGAACTTTTACAAAAGAAAATTCAGTCGTAGCAACATCCACGCCAAAACCACAGAAAAATCTACACAATTTCTTCACACGCCCACCCGCTCACCTTGTGGCATAATACATTTATAAAAAAAGAATAAATTCCAGAGATCAAGCCTCGGGTGACAAAAAAGAGTTGTTTCAGGTTTGACCGAAATACAGATCAAACTCCTGAAGAAGGTTAAGCAGTGAAAAAATATTATTTTATATTATTAACGTTGACGATTGCCCTGAGTGCCTGCGGCAACACAGTGACCGTGTCATCCACAGAGCAAATTGTTTCAACCATTTACACAGCCGGAGCGATAACACTCGAAGCACAAGTGCAGATGTCCTCGCCCACAGCTACGCCTTTGCCTGTTTCCACAGCAACAGCAACTCCTGCTCCGACGTTGATTCCACCTACCGCCATGCCGATATTGATTCAGCCAACAAATGAGCCAAGCCAAAACCCCGCGCCCGTTTTCTGGGATACAAACGCGCCCATTCAAGTGGATCACAGCCTCTGCAACAACTCAGCGTACATTGACGACATCACCATTCCAGATGGAACCGTCCTTGTGCCTGGCGAGATATTCGTCAAAACATGGACACTTGAAAACACTGGTTTCTGCACGTGGAAAGATGGCTACACGCTGACGTTTTACGAAGGCAATTCCATGTCTGGGCAGGATACTGAGATCGGCAAGACAACGGCGTCTGGCAGGGAAGCGAACTTCTCCATTGAGTTGACTGCCCCCGAAGAAGAAGGAACCTACACCGGCTATTGGATTTTGAAAGACAGCTACGGCTACCCGTTTGGGATGCCCTTTTACGTGCAGATTGTCGTGACAGAATAGACATTACCCAAAATGATCTGCAAACAACATGCGAATTGCTAATTTGCTTTAACTTGAAATACAGGAAAAATATTATGCCTCAAACCGTCCTGATCGTAGATGATGAAAAACGACTTGTCTCTCTCGTGGAGAGTTACCTCAACCAGGAGGGCTACCGTGTTGCGACAGCCTATAACGGCAAGGAGGCGCTGACAGTTGCAGAAAAAGAAAAGCCAGACCTAATCATCCTCGACATCATGATGCCAGAGATGAACGGATATGACTTCATGCGCCTGCATCGCATCCAACACGACACGCCCATCATCATGCTGACGGCCAAAGTGGAAGATGATGACAAAGTGATCGGGCTTGAACTCGGCGCAGATGATTATGTGGTCAAGCCGTTCAAGCCGCGAGAACTGATGGCGCGTGTAAGAAACGTCCTGCGCCGCGCGGGCAAATCTGAGCCGACAGGCAAAACCCTCAAAGTGGCAGATATTATTTTAGACCGTGACAGCCGCGAAGTGCTAGTCGGCGAGCGCAGCATCGACCTGACCCCGTCAGAGTTTGACCTGCTTGCCGCGTTAATGGGCATGCCCGGGCGAGTCTTCTCGCGCCTCGATCTGCTGGATGTGATTCAGGGCGTGCGCTACGAAGGCTACGAACGCACCATCGATACACACATCAAAAACCTGCGCGCCAAAATAGAAGATGACCCGCGCAAGCCGCACCATATCGAAACCGTGTATGGCGTGGGATACCGCCTGAGCAAAGCATGAAAATGAAACTTACCACCAAATTAATTCTAGCCTTCCTCGCGGTCAGCCTGTTCAGCACAGGCATTATCGTCGTCTTCACACGCGTTGCCACCAACCGCGAATTTGATAAATTCGTCAACAACCAGTATGAAGCCGATCTGGTGCAGCAGCTTGCAACGTATTACCAGGAAAATCAAACATGGGACGGTGTCGAAAAAAAATTCAAGCGCGATCACGACGGTGACCGTCCGCCGTTTTTTTCGATTGCGGACACAAATGGAAAAGTCATCGTTGCTGGCATGGATCACCGCCTTCAAGAAATTATCAGCGTAGGCGAACTCAAAGCGGGCACCCAAATTCAGGTTAATGGTGAAACGATTGGCATCCTCCTGCTCAACACGCCGCCCGATAAAAATCCACTTGAAGCTGAATTCATCCGCCGCTTAAGCCAATCTATTTATCTCAGCGCCATCGGCACCATCATCCTGGCGTTCATACTTGGCGCCATCCTTTCGGGCACCATCACGCGCCCCATCCGCGAATTGACAAAAGCTACGCACGACATGGCAGGCGGAAAATTTGGTCAGCAAGTGCCCGTGCGCTCGCGTGATGAGATCGGCGAACTCGCGTCGTCCTTCAACAAAATGAATGACGATCTGGCGCGCTCCTTCAACCTGCGTAAACAAATGACCGCCGACATTGCCCACGAACTGCGTACCCCGCTCAGCCTCATCATCGGTCACGCCGAAGCCGTACATGACGGCGTGCTGCCGCCTTCGAAGGAAAACTTTGAGATCATCCGCGAAGAAGCCGAGAGGCTCGAACAACTCGTCAACGACCTGCGGATTTTGTCACTGGCTGATGCAGGCGAACTTTCTGTGGATTTCCAACCCGTTGAGATTAACAAATTCCTGGGCGATATCCAATCTCATTACATGGTGCCGTTCAACCAAAAGCGCATCGCACTTAACTTTGAGCCTGATCCTGTAATCCTGCAAGCGAATCTTGACCCGATCCGCTTCTCGCAAGTGCTGACGAATATTTTAGACAACGCGCTGCGCTACACGCCCGAAGATGGGCGCGTGGATATGGCAGTAAAACAAAATGGAGATCGAGTCGAAATTATTATCCAAGACAGCGGAGATGGAGTGACCCCCGAAGATGCCGCACATCTCTTCGACCGCTTCTACCGCGCCGACGTATCCCGCACCCGCGATAGCGAAGCAGGCGGCTCAGGCTTGGGGCTGGCCATAGCCAAATCTATTGTGGAAATGCACAAAGGCAAGATCTGGGCTGAAAGCGAAATAGGAAAGGGATTGAAGGTCATTATTCAGTTGCCAGTCCTTAAGTAGGTCAGGCTTCCAGCCTGACAGGTTTGGAAAACACAAACTTGGCAGGGTACAAACCCGCCCTACTTAAAACAAAGAAGGCGTCCCATCAAACGGGACGCCTTCTTTGTTTTTCAATTACGGCTGACTGTTCGTAGAACTAATCGCCGCCTGTTTTCTTTTCTTCTTTGCCACACTCTTGGGCCAGGCGATAATTGTCACCAATACAGCCATGACGCCTACATTTTTGAGCAAGCCAAACATCCAACGGGAGCCGCCTGCTCCTCCTCTTTCGCCGCGTTCAGGTCTACCCCCCATGTCGCCATCAGCGTGCAATTGGGGAGCGCCGTCAGCAGCGGTAGTGGTTGTTGAACTGGAAGCATTAACTGCCACCACCATCAAACCTGATAAAGCAATAAACACAGCTAGAATAATTAGCGTACGCCAGACGATTTTCATATTGAAGCGTCCTTCTTTTGTTTGGCAGAAAACAACTTCACAATCGGCTGGAGCAAATATTTATTAAAGGTGGTGACGATCCAACTCCAATGCAGGGCGGTGTGCAGTCCCAGCAAAATCAAGCCGATATTGGCAGACATATCGTGCAGTCTGCGCCAGGCGAATCCCATTGGCAAGGTAATACCCATCAAAGGCAAAGCCACCTCTGAGATCATAATTCCGGAAATCATAATCAGCGTCCCATCAATAAACAACAGCCAATTCAAAATGTAGTTGATGCGATTCTGTCCGCCCAGTTTGCCGAGAAAACGGCTCGTGATCTCCACAATCCAATCCCAGCTTAAGAGCAGGTGAAGGGTCATCGCGGCGATCATTGCCAGGCTAAGCCATTCATGGATCGCAATTCCGCTGGTGTGCGGGTCCATCGTAATTAAAAACGCGATAAAAACAAGAACATCCAACCAGAGTTTTGTTTTCGTTAGGCTGGATGTATTCTTTTGTACTTCGTTGTTCATGTCGTCTCCTTTGTAATTTGTCTATTCTATGGGATTTTATATTTGCATGGTCAGGAAAATACGGATAAATTGTGAGGGTATTGTAAAAAATTGCCCCCAACTTTTCAGGTCAGGAGCAATAGACTCGGGCGGTGAAAAAATTATGAGGGAGTTGTAAAAAGAGGCAGAGGTATGTGAGGTTTATAAGGCGTGTGAGGTTTGGATGGGAGCGATGGTTTCTTTGGTTTCGATCACTTCGGCTTGCAGCCTGCCCGCGGATAATTCGCGCATACCGAGTTGAAATGCCTCAAATTCGCTGACAGGGAATTGCAGGGTGAGGGTGATATCGGCGGCGAAATCTTCGGCAAGGATCTGCCCCTGATGATGGGCTGTGAGCAGGCGCACACGCTCCAGCAGATTGTATGGGATGGCAAGCAGCGCCACATGCACCGGAATGCGATATCCGCGCCCGACGGCATTGACCACCAACTGCGCCGACTCGGTGTAGGCTTTGACCAGTCCGCCGGTGCCGAGCAGAGTTCCGCCAAAATAACGGGTGATGACCATGACCGCATCGCCGAGTCCGCTGCCGCGCAGGACTGCCAGCGCAGGCTTGCCGGATGTGCCAGAGGGTTCGCCGTCGTCAGAGAAGTATTCAGTGATGGTGTTGCCGCCGCCGATAATGTAGACCGGCACATTGTGCGTGGCGTCTGCGTACTCTTTTCGGATGCGCGCCATGAACGCGCGGGCTTCGTCGATGGAAAAAGCAGGCCCGAGCGTAGCAATGAAGCGGGAGTTGACGATCACATGTTCGCGGCGGATCTCAGTCAGGGGGACGGTGTAGGGTCGGGTCACGGAAGATTATTTCCTGAACTTACAGGACTTCTCTTCATAGTTCCAGACACAGGCAAAGGAGTTTTTGAGACAGTTTGACTTCCTTCTAATATTGTCGCAATTTGCGGTACAAGATGTGGTATTGAATTTTTGCACAGTGCAGGTTTGGTTAACTTGCTGTGCTTCCTGTGTGCAGCAGCCTTGAACATCATTGTAGAAATAGTCTTGCGGACATTGGGTAATAGCCGCCTCAACAGTCGGGATGACACAAGTTGGGTCACAGACATTAAGCTCAAAAGTAGATGACATTAGCCCGGTACAGGTAATCATCTGACGGTCATCTTTTTTGCCTGCATCTGTACATTTGAAGCCCTTGGTCAGAACTTCATAAGTGAGACCTGGATCGAGGAGAATCAAATTGTAGGGATCTTTCTCTGAGCAGAAGGTACTGCTTTCTTCGGCAACTGGAGCCTGGCACTGGGATGGAGGCAAAACGCTCACAGTATCTGCGGTGCAGAATGGAGCGAACGCTGGCGTCGGGGAAGCTGTCGGCGCAGGCAAGGTGGCGGTGGCTGCGGGAGTTTCCGTGGCGCTGACAGTGGGTACAGTCGTGGCATCAGCCGATTGCGAGATTGCCAGATTGCAGGCTGTAGTGAGAACTGTCAATAACAGTCCGGTGAGAATGATCCAATATATTTTTTTGTTCATGCCAATGACTCCTTGAGTATTCGGTGATAAAGCGATTCTATAAATTTACAACTTCGATCACCACTTTTTATTATACAAATTGTAAACCCAAATTTCCACTTCATTAGAACGGTGTTGTGAGGATTTAATGAAGATAGCCGTCGGGTATACTTGGAAAATATACAGTGGGAATATTTCCTGCAACCAGAAAAATTCTGTACCTCCGTGAGAAAGATTTCAAAACTTTATCACGAGGTCTGTACCAAAAAGGAGAATATGCCATGTCTATGAATAGAACGAAAGGGGTCAAAATTCTTGTCCACGATGTCCTTGCCATATTTCCCAAGCCGTATGGCGAGGATATTATTCTGGATGTGTGCATGGCCATCGAGCACAATCCCGAATGGCGCAGGCGCTACGATGAACTATGCGATAGCCTGCGTGACGCAGTGGTCAACGCTGCGATCAGTCAATTTGTAAAGGAAGAAACGGGCTTGATCAATCTGCGTGAGGTTTCAACCAAGGGAAAAAGTCACCTGATAAAAAGCTACACAAAACTTGGGCAAGGGTAAAGCCCACTCAACCCTTTGGACGTTTTCTGTATAATAATCAGTAGATCACGAAAACGTAGTAACGACTTCAGTCGTTCGGGTAAAAAGCGACTGAAGTCGCCACTACGAGACCTATTCGTAAAGTACTGATAATAAATAGTCGAGCAGTTTATAAAGAGGAGACCCAAGCCATGTCTGAGATCAAATATGAAATTGTCAAGAATATCGGCGTGTTGTCCAAATCCGCTTCGGGCTGGGCGAAGGAAGTAAACCTGATCAGTTGGAATGACCGGGAAGCCAAATACGATATCCGCGAGTGGTCGGCTGACCGCGAGAAGATGGGCAAGGGCGTCACCCTCTCGATGGCTGAGTTGCTGGTGTTGAAAGAACTGCTGAATTCAATGGAGCTGTAATTGGGGCGTGTTTCAGAATTGACAAAAAACTCCGAGGTTTTTGAAACCTCGGAGTTTTTGTTTTAGTACCTGCCTCTATTTACAACCGCATCTGGGTTCGGCAAATCATCCAGACGGGCTGGAAAAACCTGCACGGCGCAGGCTTTGAACTCGGGGATTTTTGCCTGCGGATCGAGCGCATCATTCGTTAATAAATTTGCGGCGGCTTCGGCGAAGTGGAAGGGGATGAAGACCACGCCGATGGTCGTCTTCTCGGTGACCGTTGCGCGCAGGATGACTTCTCCGCGTCGCGACGTGACCCGAAGCGGGTCGCCGTTTCGAATGCCGTGGATTTCGGCGTCGGCTGGGTGAATCTCCACGCGGGCTTCTGGGTAGGCTTCGTTGAGCGACGAATTGCGAGTCATCGAGCCGCCGTGCCAATGTTCGAGTACGCGACCTGTGGTCAGGATGAACGGGTATTCGTCATCCACGGCTTCCATCGCGGGGACATAATCGAGCGGGTGAAATTTTCCGCGTCCGCGTGGGAAGGATTCGGTGAAGAGGGTCGGCGTGCCCGGGTGAGTCAGATCAGGAACGGGATAGATCAAGCCGAGTTTATCAATGCGGTCATAGGTGATGCCTGTGTAATCTGAATTCACGCTGCCCATTTCGCGCAGAATTTCTTCGGGGTGGGAATATTCCCAGAAAGCCGAATCAACTCCGAGCCTAGATTCGATGCGCTGGGCTACATCGCAAATGATCTGCCAATCAACTCGCGCCTGTCCGCGCGGGGCATGAGCGGCGCGCACACGTTGAACGCGACGGTCAGTGTTGGAGAAAGTTCCATCTTTTTCGGCAAAGGGCGTGGCGGGCAGAAAGACATCTGCAAAGGCGCCGCTTTCATTTAAGAAAATATCCTGCGCCACCAAAAATTCAAGTTGCTCCATGTGCTTGCGTGTCTCGTTCAAATTGGGCTCAGACATCATCGGGTTCTCGCCCATGATATACAGCGAGCGGACGCCGCCCTCATGGGCATGGCTGAGAATTTCGGTGGTGGTCAAACCCAGTTTGCGCGAAAGTCCGCCCGCTGGGATGTGCCAGGTTTTTTCCCATTTGGCGGCGTTCTCTTCATTATCCACGCGCATGTAACCCGAGTAATGGAAGGGCATACAACCCATGTCACTCGCGCCCTGCACATTGTTTTGTCCGCGCAAGGGATTTAGCCCCGTGCCGTCGCGCCCGATGTGACCCGTGAGAAACGCAAGGTGAATGAGCGCCATGGCGCTGGCGGTGCCATGCGAAAGCTGCGAGATGCCCATGCCCCAATAAATTGCCGCGTTCTTTGCGCTGGCATACATGCGCGCCGCTTTGCGAATATCCTCGGCGGGCACGCCAGAAATTTCTTCGGCATATTCGGGCGTGAACTTTTCAATCGATTCAAGATATTCGTTGAAGCCTTCGGTGCGGCTGTTTACAAATTCCCAATTTACCAATTCCTCTTTCACGATCACATGCGCCATCGCAGAGAAAACAGGCACGTTGGTCCCCGGCTTGAGCGGAAGCCACATCTCGGCGAAGTCAACCATTTCGATTCTGCGCGGATCGATCACGATCAACTTTGCGCCATGCTTGCGGATTGCTTCCTTTATTTGCAAGGCAATGATCGGATGATTTTCGCTGGTGTTTGAACCCGTGACAATGAACACGTCATTTTGAATCACTTGCGAAGCTGTGTTGCTCATTGCCGAAGAACCAACCGCCTGTTGCAGCGCAACTACCGAACCCGCGTGACACAAGCGCGTGCAATGATCCACATTGTTGGTGCGGAAAATGGCGCGGAACATTTTCTGCAAAAGGTAATTATCTTCGTTGGTGGCTTTGGCGCAGGCGTAGACCGCCATCGCATCGGAACCGTCGCGTTTGTAGATTTTCGTGAGGTTATCGGCAACGATGTTGAGGGCGGTGTCCCAGTCGGTCTCGATCCAATCTGACGACCGTGGACCGTTGACGGTGGACGATGGGAACTGACCACGGTCTTCGGTCAACGGTCTACCGTCCAGAAGATATCTTCTCACCATCGGCGTTGTCACCCGCTTGGGATGATAAACATAGTCATAGCCAAAACGCCCTTTCACACACAAGTTGCCGTGATTAACAGGCGAGTCAATCGGCGAGGTGACTTTGAAAATGTGATCATCTTTGACGTG
>CAMCQT010000077.1 GCA_945877125.1 Candidatus Brevifilum fermentans
GATCATGCCTTCGATCACGGAGTGCGGGTCGCCTTCCAGTACGCGACGATTCATGAAGGCACCTGGGTCGCCTTCATCTGCATTGCAGACCATATATTTGGGGCTGTCAGGAACCTGACGGGTGAGCGCCCATTTTTTGCCTGCCGGGAAACCCGCGCCGCCACGTCCGCGCAAACCCGAATTTAATACCTCTTCGATGACTGTCTCTGGCGTCATTTCAAATAATGCTTTGCCGAGTGCTTGATAGCCATCTATTGCAAGGTAATCTTCGATATTATTTGGGTCGATCTGACCGCAGTTGCGTAAAACAACACGTACTTCTTTCGGGCGCAGCGGGCCGAGTTCTTCGTCTACAACAGGCGTTGTTACCTGACGAAAACGCTCAACCAAACGTCCTTTTAGAAAATGCTCTTCCACCAGGTATGGAATGTCATCCACGGTCATTCCGTGATAGTGAACCCCTTCGGGATATACCATCATTTCCGGCCCGTCGCTGCAACCGCCAATACGTGAGGTTTCCAACACTTGAATTTCGTCGATCAACCCTTGTGCCACAAATTCATCTTGAAGCGCATCAACAATATCATGCGCGCCTTTTGCAAGGCACACAGGATCAACGCACACTAAAACATGAGAACGATAAAACGTCATAAAAACTCCGAAAATTTTCTATAGTTACAAAGGCAAAATATAATCTTTAACAGGCGTTCCGTTTTGCACATGCTGTTTCATGATCTGTTCTGCCACTTGCGCATCAACTTTTCCGTAAACTACTTTTGTCTGATCGCCAACTAAAACTTGCACGATCGGTTCCTGCTCACACATGCCCATGCACCCGGTTTGGGTTACGGTTACGCCGCTTACGTTCTGTGTTTCGATGTAGTTCAAAATGCTCTTCATGGTATCGCGTGCGCCTGCGGCAATTCCGCAGGTACCCATTGCCACGATCACTTGTACATTACCCGACGCGGCCTTCACTTTCTTCTTTTCCAAAGTTTCTTCTCGAACGCGTTTTAATTCTTCCAGTGATTTAATAGCAGGCATAGTTTTCTCCTTTTTGCTAGCTAATTATTTTCAGCGCAGACGCTTGAACGCCTTCTTCGAGCATTCCGCGCACAAATTTTAATATTTCAGGTTCGGTTATTGACATACCGTCTAGCTCAGCTTTCAATTCAGTATCATCAAATATAAAACTGCCTTTTTCGCCACCTTTATCTGTTGTTTCATAAATTAGCGTCCAATGGATCTTTGGATAGGAAACCAACAACGCCAGAAATGTGGATGCCAGATCGCCGAGCGGCATACGGTCAATGTGACTGTGACGAAAACTCGCTTCGATTTTTGTGCCTTTGCCTGGTTCTGTATCCAGGCTTAATCTACCCTCAGACATTTCTGCGGCCAGTTTCAAGAGTGGTATTCCCAGACCTACTTTGCGAGTTGTGCGCGTAGTATAAAACGGGTCCAGTACGCGTTGGGCAGTTTCTGCGTCCATTCCGCGCCCGTCATCTGTGATGCTGGTTGTGAGCAGGTCGCTTTGCAGGTTTTCTTGCACTTCAATGCAAATATTCTGTCCCCCGGCGGCGACGCTGTTTTCAGCTATGTCCAGCAGATGCAAGGCGATCTCTCTCATATTTGCTTTTGTATTTTTTTCAGTACTTGCGGAAATTTATTCGGGCGCAGGCGTCCGTGAACTTCATCATCTACAACGACAACTGGAGCCTGACTGCACGCACCCACGCAACGACATTCTTCAAGTGTGATTTCGCCGTCGAGTGTGGTTTCTCCCAGGTCAACATTTAATGTTTGTTTTGCTTTTTCAATTATCTGAGACACTCCAGCAACATAGCAGGCTGTGCCAAGACAAAATTTGATCGTGTGTTTGCCGCGAGGTTTGGTTTTGAAGAAAGAGTAGAAAGTAACTACGCCATGTACCTGACCCAGTGGGACTTTTAGGCTTCGCGCAATATATACCTGCATGGCGGGGGAGACGTGTCCAATTTTTCCCTGCACTTCATTTAGGACGAGCATCACCGCACCTGGACGCTCTTTATTTTCTGAAATTGCGTTGTCAATAATTGCTTTTTGTTCCACGATACTGAGTGGGTCATTGATTGGGATTTCTTTTAGAGACTTTGTCATTTGGGGCCCTTTGATAAAATTGTGTTATTTTTCACAATTAGTTTACTCATTCAACTAGAAACCGTCAATGACCAATGTCATGAGTTTAGTGGTGTATGTTGTCAGGCAATTTAGAGTTGTTCAATGCTAACGTTTCTTTGGTTTTCGTTTTTGAACGCCATGCGGATCTCTGCCAGGGTAGGCTCGGCAAGCGTGAAAATTGTGACGCCTAAAAATTGGTCCAGTTGGTGTACGTCGCCGCTTTGAATGAGGGGAATTCCTTTTAGGGCTGGGTAGGTAGCAACTGCTTTTTCGGGGGTAAGATGGCGGGAAATTTCCAAAGCTAGAATTGGCCATTGGTCAGAAAGCAGCCCCAGGGTTGGGAAAAGACCGTAACTACTCCGATTAACATGCGCCGGGATGACTAATCCGCCTAATGTGTTTACCCGTTCAAATATTTCATCTATCGAAAAATGAGTGGATGTGAGCAACAAGCGCGGTTCGCGGCGAATAAAATCCCCGTTTTCATCTACAACGAATTGCTCGCCGAAAAATTCGGCATTATTTTCCATCTCTGGCAGTGCGCTATCTACAGCAGATTGCCAGATTGCGAGGGTTTCAAAATTTTCGAATAAGCAGAGAAGATGGACATCTTCTCGTGATTGCACTTCCATGCCTGCCAGGACTTTTAATGGACTGCCCAGCGCCGCCTTTTGCACAGCCTGAACATTGGCGCTGGCGTTATGGTCTGTAATGGCAATGATGTCAATGTTGCGTTCAAGCGCTTCCTGCACGATCAGCGGCGGTATCATTTCAACTTCCGCACAGGGCGAAAGTACGGTGTGGACGTGCAGGTCGGCGCGGAACTTTTTCATTTGTGAATCTGGATACCCATTTCCCAAAGTTTCCCATCAACCTCGTAGGTTTGTGCGGCTGTCGAAAGAAGAATAACGCCCTGTTCGTTGGCTTTGGAAATTGTGGCAGAGTCGGGCTGGGCATTTTCGGTGATGATGATGGCGGCTACTTCTAGCAGTGCGGCTACAGCCACAATGTTGAGATGCGCTTGTAATGTGACCCAGAGATAGTTACTTTTTGCTCCAGCCATGACACAGGACAGCAAGTCTGAACTGTAACCTCCGTCAGGTTGGATCAATGTGAAATCGCGTGGATCAGTTAATACAGTTAAATTGAGGCGGTCTATGATCTCTTGGAGGTTCATTTTTATCCTTCCTTACGTACATTTAGATTTTCCGTCGGCACATAAATTCGCATGGTGAGTTTTGTGCCTTTGCCGACAGTTGATTCGATTTCCATCTTGTCCACGCAGCGTTTGATGTTGACCAAGCCCATGCCAGCTCCAAAGCCCATCTCGCGCACCTCTTCGGTGGCGGTGGTGTAACCCGGTTGAAGTACCTGCTCAATATCAGCGATGCCGGGTCCATCATCAGTGGTGGACATGGTGATGCGGTGTGATTCAACTTCCAATTTTAGGATGCCGCCATGTGTAGTGTGGATGATGAGATTGATCTCTGCTTCGTATATTGCAATGCCGCAACGACGCGCAATTTGCGGATCTGCCCCGAGGCGTAACAAGGCACGTTTGATGTTGCTGGACGCATTGCCCCCATGTGTAAAATCATGGGCTTTGATGTTGTATCGCAGAACAAGTGTTGTGCGATCTGAGACGATATCTTCAAAGAGGTGGCTGGCTCTGTAACGACGGACTTCTTCTTCTTTATAGTCTTTTTGCAGGGCTATTAAAATGCCGCGGGTAATATCGCCTTTGGTAATCATGCCCACGAGTTTATGGTTTTCGTCAACAACAGGCAAACGCCCCAGTCTGCTGTCGCTAAATTTTTGCATGGCACCGACAATGGGGTCATAACTCGCTACTGTGATGAGCTTGCGGGTCATATATTGACTGACCGGGGATGAAAGCTCATTATTTTGCATGGCATGTACGATATCTTCAAGGCTCAGAATACCAACTAGTTGATCGTCTTTTAGTACGGGCATACCTGAAATACGATTAACCCGCAGGATTTCCAGAACTTCAGAGAGCGGCATTTCAGGCGTGGCTGTATGCATTTTTACCGTCATCACTTCGCGAACTTTCAAATCATAGGAAAGTTCCTCCACACGATTGATGGCGTTGGCATCCTGGTCCGTGATCGAGCGACCCTGACGTCCGTAAACTTCCTGCTTGGTTGGTACTCTAGTTGTTGGACTCATTTGATTCGAAACTTGGCAAACCAGCTTTATGAAGACGTCCGCTTAATTCAAACATTCCAAATGGACTGGTAATCAACGGAATATTTTCCTGTTTGGCGATCACCAGGGTTTCAGCTTGGGGCTGTTTTCCTCGAACGAAAATGATCGCGCGGAACTCAGACATTTGCGCTGTCCGCACTACCTGTGGGTTGGTGAGTCCTGTCAGTAAAATTGCATCTGGCTGGCTGGCGGCCAACACATCACTCATTAAATCTGCACCATAGCCGCCGCTGATTTCTATATTTGTATCCATGTCTGGGGTTAGCAGCAAACCGTTTGCCAACTTGATAATCTTTGATAAATTCATAACTTAGGGTATCCTTTCAATTAATGTCTACATTGTGTTATTTCAATTTGATTATTCTCTAATTTGCCTGTTTAGGCAAGTTTATTTTTCATGCTTTGTCAAAACATTCATCCTTTAATTTAGTGACAAAATTCACAATTCAGTATAACCGCAAAACTCTTTTGTAGTAAAACGGACTTTATAAACCAACTCGTTGCGTATTTGTGTACACATTGAAGCGCTGCTTTCTTGCATAGCCGATCAATGTGATTCCGTAGCGTTCTGCCATTTCAATGGACAGCGATGATGGAGAAGTGCGCGAGATCAAAATGGGCACATTTAATTGCGCGGCTTTTTGTAACATCTCTGAACTAATGCGTCCGGTCGTGATCAGAATTCTGACCTTGGGCCAAATGCCGTTCATCAAACATAGCCCCGCAATTTTATCCAGCGTGTTGTGCCTGCCAATATCTTCCGCAGACAATAAAATATTCTCACCATCACTTAATACGGATGTGTGAACTCCGCCTGTCCTGCGATATAACAACTGCGCCTCAAATAACATCTCGACTAAATGCCCAATCGTCTCAGGCTTAACTTTGAGATGGTTCCCGTTTAAAGAGACATTTGGCTTCGCTAGTAGATCCACGGCTGTCACGCCGCCAGTGCATCCTGAAGTCCGCCGCCAGGAGGTGGGCTGCTTTGCTTCGTGATTGAGCCATACGTCCACATTGTCACCATGTTCGCAGACTCTTACATCTTGCACTTCGTCTATCTTTTGGATAATGCCTTCGTTGTGCAGAAAGCCAATAGCCAGCGCCTCCAAGTTGACAGGCGTACACATAAACGTGATCCACACTTCGCCATTAACGGTTAATGATACTGGCGCTTCAACGATCGTCTCGGCGTCGAAAGACTTCCATTTTTGAAACTCAAATTGCTCATAGCGAATTGATTTTTGAGGGGTATTCATCGCGAACTCCATGTACCGTTAAGAATTGATGTTACGCAGTTTTAATCACAGGATTTGTGCCAAAAAGCATGTCACCCCTTCGGGGTTATTTAATCCATTTTGCTTGAATCTATAATCATTTCACTCCTTCGGAGTTTCTGTGCAATATCAGTTCATAACTCACTTTACGTAGTTCAATCCCGAAGGGATGATATGGATTTCACCACCAATGTCACCCCAGCGGGGTTGAATGGGTGGCTTGCCAAAATCTATAATTATTTGACCTTCGGTGTCATCCTAAAAATATTTTGCGTAAGGCGAGCTAATAATTGATGATAGGCAGTGTCGTTCTGAGCGAAGCGAAGAACCTCTACGATTGTCTCAGAGACCCTTCGCTCCGCTCAGGGAATCATGATTGGGTGCGTAACATCAGTTAATAATTAATTTTCTGCCAATTTTCAGGCAGGTATGGCGTAGTCCAGGTTGGGTCTGGTTTCCAGTTCAACCAGGACGCATCCAGTGGATAGATTTGATTTTCGATTCGAGCGAATACTTCACTTTGGGCGCGTTCAATTTCCTTGACCCATTCCGCTTGTATCCCGCCTGTGTGGATGCCATGCTGGTACTCATCTTCATCTTTCCATTTCCATTTTAGCGAGGTCTCGATCACGATATCCAGATCAAGGTCGAGCGTGTCAAACCCAAGCGGGGTGCGTTGGAAAGGAAGTTGGAAATTAATGTAATAGCACACGAACTTATCAGAAGCCGCGTTCCAGATGTAGATGGTGGAGTAAAACTTGTCCGGTTCCAACAGAATTAAAAAGCGGTTGGTGTGCCAGATATATTTTTCGATTTGCAAGGTGTTTGTGAGGGTTTCTGCCCAACGATCCCAAGTGGTGTGTCCATATTGGATGTATCCATTGGGGGCTGCACATTCTGCGCCCGGCCAGATGAGCAGGACGGTTTCTTTGGGCGTGTCTTTCACCACGCGCAGAGATTGCACATACGTGGGATGGTTATCATATACGCCGCGCAGGAGAACGTTATCGCCTTTGTTCCATAGATTGAGATTTGTCATTTTTTGATTTTTGATGGACTTTGTAAAAGATTTCAGGATCAGCTAAAAATGCGCCAAGACAGGCATCGGTGCAAAGGTAAATTGTTCTTCCGTGATATTGCGCCTGCGGAAAGTACTGCGGATCTGTGTCGTGGAAGATTCGTCCGCACAAGGTTGCGAATCTGGCTGGAGGCGAAATGTTTTTCTTGAGGGGCATGGTCTTTGTTCTGCACGTTTCAACTTTTAAACATTCAAACTTTCCAACCTTCCGACGATCTTCACACAGGGTCGTGTAAAAACATCTTCTGCGTGTGGCGCTTCATCTAATTCGGTAGACAGGTCTTGTCCGGGGAAGTGCAGGTCTTCGTGCATGTCGCTGCGCCATTTGGGACAGTCGGCCACATCGTAGACGATGCCGTTGTAGGCGATGAATTTGCGTGTGCCGCGCTCGCCTGTGTTACGGCGCAACTCTGCGATGGAAACGATTCGGTCAGGGATGTTCATTCGGGTGGCTTATCTCTTTCGAAGCAGGATCATGCTGGGGTTAAGTTTGCGGCGCGTGGGGTGCATCCCGATAAATTTCTTTTTGCGATGCTTACAAGTTGTTTGGCAATGTCGTTCATAATTTCGTCTGGCACGCCATCCAGCGCCCGTGATTGGATGCGTGTGTCTATCTCATCGTTGACGTAATCCACGACGATGAATTCGTCAGCCAGTGCAATCTCGGTTGAAAACCAATCCAGTTTGCAGATGGATGCGATGCGCTTCGTGATGTCCCTCAGCTTGTCCAGTCCGTATCGGGCTTCTTCTTCGGCTGTGACATTTATGTACGCGTGCGTGGTTGTATCCCACCAGCAAGGATAGGTTTCGCCGTTGGCAAAAAGTACTCTAAACCAGGCGGGCTTTCCTTTGATTGTCTGCGGTGTAATGTATGCCTGAATTAAATATTTTTGTTTGGGGAATTCCTTGCGCGCTTGTAGAATTTCTTCCATGCAAGATGCGCCGATAATTACGCCTTCGCCGCCGCCGCCGTTTGAAGGCTTGATGACAAATTTTTTGCCAAGCAGGGTCAGGTCAATTTGCGGGATGATGGGTTGCTCAAGAAACGGCGGGAGAAAAATGGTGTAGGGCGTGTGCAGACCCGCGCTGATAAGCTCGAGGTGCATGGTGACTTTGTCTTCAGACCACGCGGAGACCTCGGCGGGGTTGATGCGACGTGCGCCATATTTCTGTGCCCAGCGCGGAATGGGGTCAAAGGTCGGCTCGCCTTGCCTGCGGTCAAGCAGAGTTTTGAAGGTTCTGGTCCCCTCGTGCAGTGCAGTAATCGATTCAAGTAAATTGTCAGGTTTGATCTGCCAAAGAGAAATCCCCTCTTCAATGCAGGCGTGTTCAACCATTTCTGCGAAGGCATCATCAAATTCCCAATACCAGGGGAGGCATAAGTCGTATTGCATGGAAGTGATTATAAAGGAGGAAGGATGAATGATGAAGGATGAATGTTTCGTTATTCCTATTTTTTACCTATTTACCTGTCTGCATTTACCTGTTTACCTATCTACTTCTCGCTGGTAAAATGGACGCATAAATTTCAAAAGAGGATAAAAAATGAATAAAGATACAGTACAAAATGGTTTGGTTGTTTCCATGGAATATACATTAATCGTGGATGGAGAAGTTTTGGATTCTTCCAAAGACGCTGGTCCTTTGCAATTTCTGGCTGGGCATGACAATATTGTCCCCGGGTTGGAGCGCGAGATGATCGGTATGAAGATTGGCGAGAGCAAGGATGTAGTGGTTTCGCCGGAAGATGGTTATGGCGAATTTGATGGAGAGGCTTTCCTTGAAGTGCCCCGCGCTGAGCTCCCTTCGGATATGGAACTTGAAGTGGGTTTGGAATTAAATGTCACTGACGAAGACGGAGAAAATCAAATTGCGTTCGTAGAAAGTTTTGACGATGAAAACGTACGCCTTGATTTTAATCATCCGCTCGCTGGCGCGGAATTAAAGTTCAACGTGAAGGTGGTTGGCTTGCGTGAGCCCACCGCAGAAGAGTTGGATCATGGGCACGCGCACGACGACGATCATCACCACTAAAATTTAGATTTTACAAAAAAGGGCTGTCCTCAACTTGGACAGCCCTTTTTTTATGCAAGTACGCGAGGTGCAACTACGTATCGTTTGCCGTGCGCTTTCAATAAATTGCAATCAGATTCAAGTCCGCAGGAAGTGCAGTGTTTTCCATCGGGACCGATTTCGATCAGTCTTCCTTTTTGAACGAGCATCTCGATCATGGACATGATCGCGGACGGTTGTGCATTCAATTCACGGCTGATCTCTGAGAGGCTGAGTCCGCTTTCTTTATTTTCGAGCAGGTTTAGCAGTTGAGTCAGCATGAGCGTTTTATCCAAAGCCCAGCAGTTTGCCGCCTTGATAAACAACGAAGGCGACGACCCATGCGACCGCAGTTTGATAGACCGCCGAAGTAACAGCCCATGAAGTTCCAAACTCGTGTTTGATCGCGCCTAATGTTGCAACACAAGGAACATAGAGCAGCACAAACACCAGCATTGAAACCGCGCTTAGTGGTGTGAAATGTTCGCGCAGGGCATTGCTCAAGGCTGTGTTTTCGGCTTCTTTTTCTTCATCTACTAAATTTACACCGGGGATGATGTTCAATAATATTCTGCCTGAATTGATCGTCGCTTCGACAAAGCCTTGACCAATACCGATCAGGTCTTCGCTGAATGTGGTTGGCTCAACTGGAGCCGCTTCCTCGCCGCCAATGTAGATCAGGCTCATGGTGCTGACGACAATTTCTTTGGCGATGAAACCTGTCACCAAGGCTCCGCCGGTTTCCCAACTGTCAAATCCCAGTGGAGCAAACACAGGTGATATCGCGCTGCTGACTATGCCAAAATATGAATCGCGTTGATTAGACACGCCCCACGGCAGGTTGAGCAACAGCCACATGATGACCGATGCCGCAAAGATGACCGTGCCCGCTTTGCGTACAAATTCACGTGTGTTTTCCCACATGTGAATCAACACACTTTTTAGTGAAGGTTGACGATAGGGAGGCAGTTCGAGCACAAAAGCAGATGATGCGTCAGGCTTGAGCAAAGTACGGGTGAAGACCATGCCTGAGAGCATGGCAATTAGAATGCCAAGCGCGTACATAGCCCAAATCACCGTCCCGGCGTGAGTGCCGAAGAAAGCCAGACCAAACACAACGTACACCGGCAGACGCGCCGAGCACGACATCAACGGGACGAGCAGCGCGGTCAAGATTCGGTCGCGGCGGCTGGCGATTGTCCGAGTGGCATAGATGGCGGGGACAGCGCAGCCGAATCCCAAAATCATGGGGATGAAGGATTTGCCGTGCAAGCCAACCACACGCATGAAGCGATCCATCACGAAGGCGGCGCGCGACATGTAACCTGAGTCTTCGAGCAAGGCGAGGAAGAAATATAAGATCAGCAAGCCGGGGACAAAGACTAGCACACCGCCCACGCCCGCGACGATTCCGTCAATGATGAGGGAATGAATCCATGCCGGAGCCAGCACAAGGTTCAGCAGGTACGAGAACAAGTGGGCGATGGGTCCGTTGATGACTGCATCCGTCCAATCCAAAAATGGAGCTGAGACATCAATCACAAGCCTGAACATGACATACATGATTGCGAAGAAAAATGGTAAGCCAAACCATTTGTGTGTGACGATGTCGTCAACACGGTCGGTGAGGGTGATGCGGTCTATGTGCGGGCGATGAAGCGCCTGACGAACTACGCCGTTGATGTAGCCGTAGCGGTGGTCTGCGGTGAGCATGTCCACTTCGTCGCCAAGCATGGATTTTATTTTTTCAGCGCCTTGCTGTGCAAGTGTGATGACTTGAGCGCCGTTCGGCATGGCTTGCACGCGTTCGAGAATATCCGCGTCGCTTTCGAGCAGTTTTATCGCCAGCCAGCGTTGCGGATAATGCTGTATGTCAAATTTATTTTCTTCAAAAGACGCGATGATGCGGGCGATCTCACGTTCGATTTTGCCGCCGTAGTCAAGGCGAAAAAGGGTGCGGGGTGTGTTGGTCATGTTATCTCAGTGGTTATTTTTTTCAAACACAATGTACACGAAGGAAAACTTTGCTCTCCTTTGTGTACTTTGTGTCCTTCGTGTTTAAGATTTTCCAGCTATCTGAACGGCTTTGGCGATCAAATCGGAAATCCCTTTGCCTTGATTAGCCGAGGTGGATACCACGGGGATATTTCCCAATAATTGTGAGAGTTGGTCAAGGTTGATCTTCGCGCCGTCTTTGTGCAGGGCGTCGGTCATATTCAAGGCTAAAACAACAGGCACGTCCAACTCCAAAATTTGAATGGTCAAATATAAATTGCGCTCAAGGTTGGTTGCATCCACAACATTGATGACCACATCAGGATGTTCCTGAATAATAAAGTCACGCGCCACGATCTCTTCGGGCGAATAAGCCGTTAGACTGTACGTGCCGGGCAGGTCAACAATGTTGATCGTCAAATTGCCGTGTTCGATCTCGCCCTCTTTTTTTTCAACTGTCTTGCCTGGCCAATTTCCAGTGTGTTGATGCAAACCCGTCAGCGCATTGAAAATGGTGGTCTTGCCTGCATTAGGGTTGCCCGCCAATGCAATTGTAAGATCAGCCATTTGCGTCCCCGTTTAATATCACCTGTATATTTGCGGCTTCTTCCTTGCGTAAAGCTAAATGATACCCCTTAATAAAATATTCCATTGGGTCGCCGAGCGGCGCGTGCCGCTCCACTAAAATCGTTTCGCCTTTGACAATGCCCATTTCAATAAATCGTCGGCGCAAGGCAATTTCGCCTCCAATGTGTGTGATGGTCGCTTTTTGTCCGGGCGTTAATAGATGTAATTGTATGGGTTCAGACATGTTGATGTTTTCCTCATTGAATAGGATTTGATTTTACGATGACGAATTTAGCCATGGATAACCCCAACGCGATCTCTTTCTCATCCACGCGCAACGTGAGCGGACCTTGAAGGGGTGCGGCCTCGACGACAGTTAATTTACACCCGGGCAAAATGCCGCGCTCGTATAAATATTTGAGCACATCCGTTGCAGTGGCGTTGACCGCCAGCACCTGCACCGACTCACCGATTGCAACGGTATCCAGCGGAACACCATCCAACGGCGTAAACGAACCATCCGCCGCAGGGATGGGATTTCCGCGCGGACATGTTTTGGGGTCGCCAAGAAAAACTGCCAGCGCCTCAGTCACTTCGGGCGCAGTAGCATGTTCGAGCGCGCAAGCCAGTTCATATAATTGCGCCCATCCAATTTTCAAATAATCGTATAAAAAGCACTCCCACAAACGCTGACGGCGCATCACATTGCTTGCCACTTCGCGTCCCTTTTCTGTCAGCGTCACCCCTTTGTAGGGTGTATGCGTCATCAGCCCCTGCTCGCTCAGCCGCCGCACCATCTCATTGACCGAAACCGATGTTACATTTAAATGCTCGGCAAGGCGGGCCGTTGCCACCACATCGTGGTCGCTCAACTCCGCCATTGCCTTGAGGTACATTTCCGTACTTTCGCTCATTGGTTGAATGTTCATAAGGTTTACCTATTAATTTATTATAAGGCTTGCCTTATTATTTCAGAAGTCCCCATTTTTGACCATTGACGGATGTCATCATAATTTGTGAAGAAAGTTACACGGTCATTCCGCCCTGATAGTTGATCCTAAAAACAAACAGACTCTACCTTTTGGCAGAGTCTGTCCCAAACGTAGGTCACGTTTGTAACGTGACGATTTGAATTCAATTGGATACTACTTTGTGACGAAACTGTTCCTACCTTGACAATATCACATTTCAAAAGCCTTTACCACAAAGTCCACACAAAGCGTCACAAAGGAGAGCAAAATGCTAAAACCAAAGGTTTCCTTTGTGTACCTTCGTGCCCTTTGTGGTTAAGAACTTTGGTTTCAGCCTTAATGTGACATTGTCAAGCTACTCCCGCCGTCCCTTTGTGATAATGCGGATAGGCGTGCCTAAAAAGTTATGATTTGCGCGGATTTGATTTTCTAGATAGCGAACATAAGAAAAATGCATCAGATTTGGCTCGTTGACATAGATCAGGAAGGTTGGTGGGTCTGAACGGACTTGCGTACCGTAGAACATCTTGAGCGCACGACCCGCATGGGTTGGGTGCGGGTGAGCATCCTGCGCGTTATGAATGATCTCATTGATCGTGGATGTGGTCAGACGGGCAAGGCGTTCTTCCTGTACCTGCAAAGCCATCGGAAGTACCTGGTCCACACGTTGACCGGTCTTGCAAGAGATGAACAGAATAGGAACGTAATCCATAAAGTTCAATTCCCGCTTGATCTTGGCGGTGTACTCTTCCATGGTCTCGTTATTCTTTTCAATCGCATCCCATTTATTGACCAACACCACGCATGACTTCCATTCATCGAGAATGAAACCTGCAATGTGTGTGTCTTGTGCGGTGATGCCTGTGGTCGCATCAATCATCAGCAGAGCCACATCTGCGCGCTCAATGGATTTGAACGCGCGCAACACGCTGTACTGCTCCACACCATGATCAATCCTGCCTCGGCGACGGATACCCGCTGTGTCAATTAGTGTGAGGTCAAGTCCGCCGAATTCCATTTTTGTATCAATCGAATCGCGTGTTGTCCCTGCAATTGGGCTGACGATCACGCGTTCCTTGCCGGTCAACTTGTTGAGCAAACTGGATTTACCTGCATTTGGTTTGCCAACAATGGCAATTTTGATACTGTCGTCTTCCTCTTCAACTTCAGGGTCTGGAAAAGACGCTACGAGAGCATCGAGAATGTCACCTGTGCTTGTGCCATGGATTGCAGAGATGGCGAAGGGTTCGCCTAATCCCAACTCATAAAATTCCGTTGCCTGGTCGCGCCGTTCTTTTGATTCGCATTTATTTACCACCACAAAGATCGGCGGCCAATAGGTGCCATCTGGCAGTTTCTTCTGTGAGCGGCGCAGAATTTCGGCAACTTCACGGTCGGGCGCTGTAACCCCTGATTCGCCATCGTTGACGAAAAGCACTGCATCTGCTTCTTGAATGGCAACTTGAGCCTGCTTTCGAATATCATCAATGAAATCCGCTGAGTCGATGGAAAGCGGCGTTTTGCCGCCGTGGCTTGGGTCAATACCGCCGGTATCAACAATATTGAAGGTGCGTCCGTTCCATTCAGCCTCTCCAAACAAACGGTCACGCGTGGTGCCAGCAACATCATTTACAATGGCTAAACGTTCGCCCGCAAAACGGTTGAACAAGGTGGATTTGCCGACATTTGGTCGGCCGACAAGAGCTACGATTGGTTTCATAATAATTTACAGTTTTCCAACTTAATATATATATGGTTGATAATGACTCAGATCAAGACTCTAAAGATTTACTTTAAATACCTGACAAGTTTCAGCGAGAGACGCCCATCTGGGAATTCGTGACGGTGATAACCTGTCAGATTTGGGCTTACGAAGGAAGAAAATGATAACTGAGAAGTTAGTTATACACTATGATTGACAATTAAGGCGTCGGGGTTTTTGTAGGGGATGTATCGACGAGCGTGATTACAACTTCTATTGTATTCGGCAATATCGATTCTACAACGACATCTGAGATCAACACTTCCACTTTGGCAGTGACCTGATGCGTGCCTACTTCCAAACCGCTTAAGTCAACAGTCACGCGCACATCCTGTCGGGTAAGCGTATCCAGCAAAGGCAGGGGACCAGAGACGATCACATCCACTGTGGCAGGAGAAACCTGCGCGCTCAGTCCATCGCCAATATTGATGATCTCAACTTTCTCGCCTGCCAGTGTAACACTACTTTCAATTGGCGAAACCCCGGCTTGTATCAACACAGTTTGTTCGCCGACAATTGAAATCCCTTCCGGTAAATTCAACGCCACGCGTGTGCTAATATCTTCTTTCACGCTTTGTAATTCCAAGGGCTGCGTATCCACCACGCCGGGCAATGCGTTAACAAGCTCCGGGTCAGCCGCAAAGACAGTCACAACAGGCGGAAATACAGAAATATCCGTGAGATGATAACCACTCGCTACGCGCCCCATCACGATCACCTTAACAGCCACGTCGCGGTATCCACCTTGCTGATTTACGGGCATGGTGACATGCACAGATTCGGGTGATACAGTGACGCCGTCCACTTTTCGACCGTTTTCATCTAGAGCTTCGACAGGCAAAATTTGGTCGAAGTTCTCACGGATGCCGCTTAAATTAACAGCGACACGAGCCCGCGCCACTTTCTTAACCTGAGACTGGGCACCTGCAACCACAACTTCGACTGGGTCCAGGCTGCTCGTGCCCACTTGGAACCCGATAGCTGTTTCGCCAGTCAGGCTTAAGTCAACGCTGAGGGTTTGTGTGGCTAACGTTTCCAGGGTGAATGTAATTGTGCGCGGCCCAACAGATACAATCTGCACAGGGCGCACGTTGACTTGTATTTGCAGATCAATGCTGTGTTCTCCAGAGCTTAGACCTGAAAGATCTAAAATGGCACGCACAGTCTGCGGGTCTGCTTCGATAAGATTCCAAACCGAGTGCGGCGCGCGGAGCGTTACTTCCACTTCTTTTGGAATGTCGCTGCTGACAACCAGGCTTGGGTCCTGCCCGATGACCTGTACCTGCACAGTAGATGAAAGCGCGCGCGTTTCATCCGGGTCCGCTGATGTAACTGCGGCTACCCAGACTGCAATGGACAATGCAAATGCCCATAAAAACGTACGATAATTTTCAGAGATCCAACGGAACATTATTTATCTTCTTTTTTGGTGAATAAACCAGGCAAAAATCTTTCAAATATATTGGGTTTATGCGTTTCACCATGCGGGCGAAAAAACGCGATCAGAATATTTTCCAGGCGGTCTGGGTCAAGCCGGCGTAACATTCTACCCGCATGTGCGATGGAGATGGCGCCAGTTTCTTCTGAGACGACAACTGCGATGGCGTCACTTGCTTCAGATGTACCCAATGCCGCGCGATGGCGAAGTCCCATTTGACGGTCGGGGCTGCGGTTTAATATTCCGCTGGCAGAGAGAGGCATTACACAGGCGGCGGCTGCGACTTGTGGCCCAACAATAATTACACCGCCGTCGTGTAGTGGTGTGTTTGGATAAAATATTTGCAGCAATATTTCAGGCGTTATGCGTGCATTCATCTGCACGCCGGTTCGAATATATTCTTCGAGATTATCCAACCGTTGCAAGATGATCAACGCACCATGCTGACGGGCTGATAATCTTGCTGCCGCACTGACCACTGCGTGAATGGTCTGCTCAAGGGCAACATCTGCCGATTTGATAGTGATAGGCCAAACGGTCCCAGCGCGACCGAGCCGCTCCAGCGTCCGCCGAATCTCAGGTGCGAATATCACAGGAATGGAAAGCAATAATGCAGGCAGAGAATTCTGCGCAAACCACGAAAAAGCGGGGAGTTCCACCAAGCTGGTCAGCAGAATGATGACCACGACCAACAGAATCATTCCGCGCAATAATGCCATTGCCTGTGTGTCGCGCAGGGAATATAACAAGCCAAAGAAAATCAGTGTGACGAGCAGAATATCAAATACGCTCAGCCAGCTGATTCGTTGAAATATAAAAAAGAGATTATTGAGGAATTCAGTCACTGTTCAGGAAACCAGGGATCAGGGGTTGGGTAATCAGGAACAAGGCAAACCTAATCACCTGAACTCTAAACCCTGATTTCTATATGGGGCGCAAGACTCGGTCCTGGCGCAATTGTTTAAATAGGAGTGTATTTCCTGCGGAAAGGGATTCGGTTGCGGAATCCTGCCAGGCTTGCACGCCGAGTGTTTCAGGTGTGCGTTTCTCATAGCCAATATGTTTCCAAAGTTGTTCTTGATTGGCGAGTTCGTTCATCGGGAAGATGAGCGACGCTTCACTTTGTAGTTCGCTCGAGGCACGTTCCACTTCTTTGATTAAAATCTCAAGCGCCTTTTTCAGGTCGATATGCTCTTCAAGGAATATATCGGTTGTGCGTGTAACAAGATTTTCAACTTGCCAGCCCGCCAACCCAACAATTTTTTGGTCGAGTTCAATAAGCATGTATGCTTTTTCGCCGAACTCCTCCATCACACTATCGACGGTCATTTTGCGCGTGCCTTTGCTTAAACGGGTAATTAATTCTGCAATGGACGCTGAATTTTTTGGCTTGCCTCGTTTTGCTGAATATTCGCCGTTTGATGTGGCGGGTTGTTTTGTTGTGATAGTTTCTGGTTCGGCATTGTTGGCGCCCGGGACGATCTCTTTCCACGCCGCGTTGACTTGCTTCCATAGGGTATCAAAGGAACCCGTATTCGTGATTACAATGTTTGCGACTGCCACTTTGGTGCTTTGCGAAGATTGCATGTGGATGCGCGTGATTGCCTGATCTCGACTCATGCCGCGCTTGCGTATTAATCTTTCAATTTGGATTTCTTCCGGGGCATTTGTGACCCAAATAGAATCGCAAACATTACGCAGATCACCTTCCAGTAGTTTGATTGCTTCAATCACGATGACAGGCTGGATTGATCGTTTTATAAGTATTTCGGTTGCTTGACGTACCAATGGGTGGGCGATGGCTTCCAATTGAGCCATGGCTTCGGGGTTGTTGAAGACAAGATTGCCGAGTTTGCTCCGGTCAATTTCACCATCTTTTTTGATCAACCATTTGCCGAAATTATCAACCACTTGCTGATAGCCCGGTGCGCCTTTGGCATACGCGCGATGGGAGAGAGCGTCTGCGTCAATGGTGTAGGCGCCAAGATGTTCCAACATGCGACGCACCACGCTTTTCCCAGTGGCGATGTTGCCAGTGAGACCGATCACAAATTTGCCGGGCCAATTGCTCACAGTATTTCCTCTTTGAAGGGTTGGAATGAAAGATTGTTCTATTTTAATGTCTTTTCTTGAAATGTCCACCTTTTATCGAATATGAGGGTGGCGATTTATAGAAGAGTTGATTTTTTAGGTTGACTCTCCTCCCTCCAGAGTGTATCATGCAACCAACTCAGGTTGGTTGGGCAGTCGCGGTCCTGCGTTGTCGGGATCGAGGAAAGTCCGCACTCCATGGAGCACGGCGTCGGAGAGCAACCGGGGCGGGGAAACCGCCGAAAGGCGTGAACCTGCCGGAAAAGGGCCACAGAAACAAACAGCCCTTCCGTCCTTTTGGACGAAGGGTGATGGTGAAAAGGTGGTGTAAGAGACCACCGGCATTTGCAGTAATGTAGATGGCCAGGTAACCCCCGCCGGGAGCAAGGCCAAGCAGGGGCGAAATCGTCTGTGGACGATGGGAGACTGCTCGTCTCCGCATGTGCCTTTCCCTCTTGTGGGAAAGGCCAGCCCCGGGTAGGCTGCACCGAGCAGCGCGGTGACGCGCTGCCCAGAGAGATGACTGCACAAGCGGAGCAATCCGCTGGACAGAATGCGGCTTATAGACCAGCCTGAGGTACTCTTATTTGGGAACATTTTTTTCTGAAATGGAACTTTTAAAATTGAATACCCGAGCATCTGATTACTCCTCTGTTGCATCAGAACTTCCTTCAAATTTAAGGCTGTTCATTGCTTCTCGGACAAGCTCGATATCAAAGACCGGAGTGTAGTGCCGTGGGGCAGTTGCCTTGTCCTTGTGCCGGAGAAATTCACTGATGATATTCATATGCACACCAACAGAAACCATCTGATGAGCAGCGGTTGAGCGAAGTTTTCTGGGGTTTACTCCTTGAATGCCGAATGTCTCTCCAATATCCTGGGCGGAATGGTATACATCCTTTCTAGTCCAGGGTTTCTTGCTACTACGGATAAACAAGTATTCACCTTGCTTTAAGTAATTTACATATTTCTCCAAGGGTGATATCAAATCTTGATGAATGGGGGCGTTTTGAACTTCCTGGCTTTTTGTCTCCCGCAAAATCAGTATTTTCTGATCAAAGTCAATGTCCTCTTTTTTCAAGTTGGCAACTTCACCGGGACGAAGCCCTTGAAAGCCAAGCAAGCTGGCAGAAAGAATCTGTTGAAATTTTGAACGTTGATACTGGAATTTCAAATTCAATACTGCTTGTATCTGATGCTCTGTCATTTTAGCAGGATGAGAAGGAGAAATAGGCTGCCCTGCCAATGTGAGAAGTTTACGAAGATTCTGCTTGAACTTCATCGATAAAAACATCGATCCACTTTCAGTAGGGAACAGTAAGTCAAGATTCGAGAATAAATTGCGACGACAAGAAACATATTCCTTCATATGCTGAATTGCCTGTGTCGATGTAAGGTTTGGTAAATCGCAAACTCTCATCTGCAAGGTTTTTTGCACAGAGTTGCCTGTCTCGCGAACAACGTTGACGATAGATATTTCCCGTAGGAAACGAAATTCATTTAATTTTTGAAAGTTCATTTTTTAATCTCTCCATGAGTGAAATGTATGTTTTTTGCTTCAATGGCTGGGTCGGATTCCTTTTCTTCTTTAGTCTGATATGACATGCCCGAATTGAAATTGGCTCAGAATATTTATGCTCGTCATGCAGGAATGTCCAAAATGCATAGAGTCCATGCAAGCGGCGCTCAACGGTTGAATTCTCGTTTCCTGCCATTCGCAAAAATGTCACAAAACCGCGAATATGGCTTGCATCAAGTTGAAAGCTTTCCAGGCTTGGGTCAACTTTTTCGCGGTAGTAGTCAAGATAGCGGTTTACATCGTGCATGTAATCCGTAACAGTGTTGTCAGCAGAGTCTCTGACGCCCCTCAGGTATTCAGGAAATTCTTTTAAGTAGTCATTGATTTTCATAGTTTTTACGGTAGAATGAATTTGTATTTGTTACGTAACTATAACGCACTTCTGAAAAACTTGCAAGTCAAGGGTAAACCCAAAATGGAAAAACTTACAACCTGGCTAAAGAACAAACGCATCAAAAACAAACTGGATGTCAGAGAACTGTCTCTGCAAAGTTTTGTGGCAACTTCCCAAATTAGCCGAATTGAAAATAATTTATCCAATATTACAATCAATACATTGGTGGGGATGGGGTATGGACTTGACTTTGGTTTGAATGATGTCTTGAATGAATTAAAAATCTCCCCATATTCTCCAAAGCTGAAAAATAAAAAGCAACCAAGCGTTTTTATTCCAAAAATTGAAGATGCATATTCAGTTTGGCTTCTTTTTCGTGATGAAGCACAAAAAGCAAAAGGGTTGATGTACGACGGGTATTACCAGATTCAAAATACTATGGGGGATGAAAACGCAAACGAAGAGTCTCAGTCATTTGATAGAGTGTGGGAAGCATTGCAGGCTGATTCTGATGTCTTTGCGCCACTGCCATACCCCACAGGCTTGGATCTTAGCCACTTTGCTGAGATTTACTCCCGTGGCGGAGCAATTACAAATAGTGACCTTGGAATATGTCTAGCTCAAAAGAGACTTGAACTGGGTTTATCTCAACGTGAACTCGCTAAAAAGACGGAAATTTCCCACAGCGTTATATCTCGACTGGAAAGCGGCAGTATAGAACGAGTTTACTTTGAATACGCTATTCGGATTGATAAAGCATTGAAAATGGATGGACAATTACTTGCCCTTGCGTGGGAATCTGGTGAGTACGAGTCAGGTATCTCTTTGTTAAAATACATAAACGAAAAAAGTGTAGCGCAACAAAAGTTGCACTACACAGAATGGGAACAAACCGCCAAAGCTTGGGCAGATGCATTCATAGCGATTTGTAGATGGCATTACGTTAAAGATATTTCGCAAGATTGGTGGATGGGCGTACAACGTGAAATAGCGTTTTATAAAATTTGAAGCTAATCCAAGCTTTAGGGGTGAACTTGGCAAAATCTATTTCAAAATCGTTGGGTTGTTGGTCTGGTTGTTATGCACGTGAAATTACTTTATGGACAATTTTCGCAGTTTTGAGATCGTTATTAACGAACGGCGAAAAGGCTATATCGCGAAAAATGTGGATATAATCCATCCATGAGGCACATAAACACGAACACAGGCGAACAACTAGTCAATGCCCTCCATATTTTGGGTGTTAAGTTCATTATGGGAGGAAAAGATAGTGGTGCTTCTCCGTATAAACAACCTGCTCGTTTAATCGCTGCGCTTGCTGAAAGCAAAGAGGCTCGGTTGCGTTTGTCACTCATCCCTCTTTTTTTTGAATATCCTGAATTTGCTACGGTCGTCCGCCGTGTGGCTGGTCGTCTTGATCCCTCGGCTCGACTCACGCTTCAATGTTATTACAGCGCAGCGGTCTGGTTACAGCAGAAATACCATCTGAGCTTGGATGCTTTGATCGGAGAAAAAATATCCCTGCCTGATTACTTCTCATTTGAATTGGGAATGCAACCCACTTCTGATCCAGAAATAAACCTTGTACGTCTTGCTCAGCGCCACCAGACATTGAGCAAGACGTCGGTCAATTGGCTTGGTACTTACAAACATGCTGCGCAAGTTTGGTTAAAGGGTTTGGAATTGCAAAAGGCATAAACACATGGACAACACAGAAATTCAATCCATTCTGCAAATACTAGGGCAACGTGTCCCACCTGATTCCCGCCTATTTCTGCTGGGTGGAAGCGCACTAGTATCTCAACAAGTTAAAGATGTAGGGTAATACTCTTTGAAAACTTTGCGGGCGTCATCAATTGTGAAGTTCCAGCGGATTTTCGCTTTCTTATCATTACGCGCCGCTTCCCATGTAATGATTTCTGTCGTCAATATCCATTCGCT
>CAMCQT010000078.1 GCA_945877125.1 Candidatus Brevifilum fermentans
CTTGTACTTTGGCGGCGAAGCAATCTCAGTGCCATTGAGAGCAGATTGCTTCGGGCAAGAACAAGAACGCCCTCGCAACACTTGCACCGTACGCCAGTGCGGTGTGACACTGGCTGAGTAGTTACGATGATATGCAGTTTCAATCCCGAAGGGATGGCAGGATTGTAGGAAATTATGCGTGAAGGACAAAATCCCGAAGGGATGACATGGTTTGCGCCGAAAAGCATGACACCCCTGCGGGGTTATTTGAGCCATTTTGCTTGAACCTATAGTCATTCCACTCCTTCGGAGTTTCTGCGTAACATCAGTTAATAACAAGGAAATTTCTTTCGGTACTCTTTCTTTCCCCCAAGCACAACTCAACGCGCCGCCAATTAAAAAGCCTCTTTCAAATTGAAAAAGGCTTTTTGACTCTGGTTATATATCAAACAAAAAACTCAGGGAGTATCTTCACTCTTTCCCTGTTCTTTATTTTCTTCTTTTTCTTCATTTTCGCTTTCAGATACCAGGAGTTTTCGTAATTGCTCAAACGTATTGGGTTCGGTTTCTTTAGCCAGCAACTCCTGAATTTTGACCTGATCCTGCACCGCCTGATAAATTTCCTGCCGCAAAATGATCGTGTCACGCGGAGCAGCGATGCCAATCTTAACCCGATCCCCTTCGATGGCAAGTATGGTTACAACGATATCATCGCCAAGAACAAGGCTTTCATCCACTTTTCGGGATATTACCAACATATAGACACACTCCGCATACCAGGGTTTTTCAGGACGATCAACAGCAGTTGACGGGGTGTCGTTGTGACAAAAATTACTTCATGAAATCAAAAAGACTAAGTGCTGAAATCGCCCGCTGGCTGACTTCTAAAACGGCTTGATAGGTGGTTTGCTGGTTTGTGAGCAAAGCAATCCCTTCCGCCAGATTGGTGTCTTCTTTTTGAGAAAGTAAACTTTTCGTCTCGATCTTGACCGTCTCAAGGAAACTTGACGCTGTTTCGACCTGCCGCAATTTCGCACCATTTGATGTACGAAATTGGTTAATGGTTGTCAATGACGATTGTAACCCAGTCAATGAAGACTGCAAAGTAAGGGGGTCGGTGACTGGATTATTTGTATTATGAACATTATTTTGTGTCAGGGCATTACTGGCCAGCACCAAATTCTGAATGAAGCCGAGAATTGCCTGATCTCCGCGCACATTCAAGTTGACCGATTGGTCGGGTCCCAGATTACGCTGCATACTGCCCTGGTCTCCGAGATAGTTGACAACTTTTGGGGTGACGGTATTGCCCAGATAATCAACAATCGTCGTCGGCGAATCGACCAGTTCAAAGGCTTTTTGATCGACCTGATAACCCGAAAAAATGAACTTTCCATTTACTGATGTATTGCCAATTTCGATGGCTTTATCGATCAGAGATTTCATTTCAGTCCCCATGGCAACCGCACGCTCACTGCCTGAGAACGAATCGTTAAGCCCGCGCAAAACCAGGTCAGATGCCCGAATGGAAATTTCCTCCAACTGGTTTAGGGCGTTATCGCTGGCGGTCATCCAGTTTTGGGTGACGGCAGCTGTGTCAGAGTAGGACTCAAGCGTCCGTAGACTGGAACGCAAACTCAGGCTGGCGGAGGCCCGCGCAGGGTCATCAGAAACATTCTGGAATTGCTTCAACGTTGAAACCCTGGTCTGCAACTTATTTGTCTTTTCCAGATTATCTGCCATGTTTTGGATGGCAGTATCAACCATCATCATATTTGTAATTCTCATGCCAGCTCCTTGTAAAACTAACGACCCACCAGACCCATGCGGTTAATAACAAGGTCAAGCATTTCATCAAATGCGTTCAGCACGCGAGCCGCAGCCTCGTAAGACCTCTGCGCTTTTGCCATATTCGCGGCTTCTTCATCCAGAGAAACACCCGCAACCGATTCGCGCTGGTCACCCAGAGCTTTTGCCACCAACCCGTTCTGGTAGGTGTTGTCGGCGGCACGTTGGGTCGTCACACCCAGGTCAGTGACTTGGGCATTATAAAATTCGTTCATGGTGACGGTATTCGCCTTCATTCCCTTGGCTGATTTCAGCGCGGCAATTTGCAAGGCGATCTCATTATTGCCCGCCTGCCCCGTGTTACTGGAAGTGGCGATACTGGCGGCATCCAACAGCGAGTTGACCGAGATGCTGCTTGCTTCGCTGCCAGCAGTCCCCGTGAAAAAATCATTGCCCGTGGAGTTATCCAACCCAAAGCCGCCGCTGTGGATCGTATTCACCTGCAACATCAACCCAGCCGCCAGCGTGTTAAGCCCGTTCATTTGGTCAACCAAAACACGGTCACGCACATCCAACGTGCCCTTTATTTTTCCACTAGGCGGATTAAGTTTCTGGTTGTCTTCCCAATAAATATCAACAATGTTGCCAGACTGGGCGTGGAGTTTGATAGCATCGTGCCCCACCACCAAAACGTGCCCGCCGATGGAAACCACCATTTCGCCGTTTTTCTGCTCAGAGGAAACCGAGCCGGTTAGGTCGGCGAGTTGGTCGAGCGCCATGTCGCGCTTGTCCATCAAGTCGTTGGGTTGTTCGCCAATCGATAAAACGTGCGAAATCTCGCCATTGAGTTTGGCAACTTGATCGGCGAGAGAATTGACTTGATCCATTTGGCTGACAACCACCTGATTTTGGTCACTGCGTAACTGGGTGATCTGCCCCGCCCGGCGACTAAAAGCCATTGCCAGCGAACTGGCATCTTCGAGCAGGACGCCTCGCAGGCTGGTATTTGTGGGATCGCTGGAAAGCGATTCCCACCCCGCCCAAAACTGGTCCAGCTTCGGGAGCAATCCATCATCCGAAGTTTCTGCCAGTGTTGCCTCCAACTGGTTGAGAATCTCACTTTGGGCTTCCCAATTTTTCGCTTCGGCTGAAACCGAACGATATCGACCATCAAAAAACTCAAGGTTGAAACGCTGAATACGCGCAATCATCACGCCCCCGCCCTTCTGTCCGGCTCCGATGCCATAGTCTGCACCTGTAATCGCGGTGGGAGTTGACGCAGTCAAAATCGCAGACTGCCGACGATACCCGGGCGTGCTGGCGTTGGCAACATTATGTCCGGTAATCTCCAGCACCTGAGAATGCGTTAGAACTGCCTGTAGTGCGGTTGAGATGGAAGAAAGGGATGGCATCGGTAAATTCCTTAAACGTGAAACTCAACGCCCAATCCAGCCGCGGGTTCGTGGTGTGCTCCGCCTTTTGGTGATCTATACCCGGACTCTGGTTGAAAAATGCTGATCAAAAATAACTGGGTTGCTTTCACCCAATCCAATTTGGTAATGGCAAGCGCCTGACTGGCGTGGTTCAACTCGCGAGCCTCGCTGGCGAGGCTGTAAATTCCTTCTGACAGGTTATTAATGCGGGTGGCATCTTCTGGTTTGAAAAACGGCAGAAGAGCCTGTATGGAAGTGTCTTTCAAATTCACTGCCAAAGAAAGTTCCTGAATAATCTGGCGGCATTTATCTTCCATTAAACTCATTTTGTCGAGCAGAACTTCCTTGTCTTCGACAATTTGAGAAATCTCGTCGGGTTCGGTCAATAAGGCGATGCGTTCCTTTTTTGACAGCTCGATCAATTCCTGTAATATCCTGAATTGCTGTACCAGCGCTTGTTCAAGTTCCAATCGGTCAATTGTGAATTTATCCATTGCAGGAGGTCTCTGTAATTAGCTACTTTTGATTCAATCTCGCCGCTAATTTTATGGCGAGTTGATTTACCTGAACTGTGTAATCTCCGCTCTCGACTTGACTTTTGAGCGTCAGGATTTTCTCGGAATTCGTTTCGTCCACATTTCCGAGGGCAGTTCGGGCTTTGGCTAACAGGCGTGCGTTATCTGACATTTCAACGCTATCCTGTTTGGGGCGGACAGAAGTCACCTCAGTGAGATCATCTTTCTTCTCAATCAGGTTCGCGGCTTCTGCGGGTCTGGCAGACAGTGGCAACATGTTGTTATTTTCAATTTTCATAGGATTCTCCTGCAAGGTATATTCATTCACACTACCATTATCGGCTATTTTTCAAAAAACATTATGCCTTGCGCAGGTTAATTGCCAGGGAAATCATGGTATCTGTTTGCTGAAAGGCTTTGATCGACATGCTGAACGAACGCTGCAAGGTGATCATGTGGGTCATTTCCTGACCGAGGTCTACATTTGACTGTTCGATTCGGCTCCCGCCAATCGTGCCGAAGTTTTCGTCTCCGGCGGCGCCAGTTTGAGCCACACCAGATGAATCAGATTCGAGCCAGATGTTGTTGCCGAAGCTGGCGACTCCGCTGGGGTTGGGGAAGCGAGTCAACTCAACGGTGCCAACTGCCACGCTCGCGCCTGTTTCGTCGAAGGCGGTCACGTTCCCCTCGGCGCTGATGCTGATGTTCGTCATCCCTTCGGTGATCGTCCCATCCCACACGAGCGGATAGCCGCTGGCGGTCACCAGTTTCAGGTCGGCGTCCAAACCAAATTGCCCGTCGCGGGTGTATCCGATGGTTCCATCTGGCAGGGTGACGCTGAAAAAGCCATCGCCTTGAATCGCCCAATCAAGCGGATTGGTGGAATCGGTCAGGTTGCCCTGCCCCGTCAGCAATTGGGTGTTTTTCAGGAGCGAGCCTTCGATGAGTTTCTGGTCGAGCATTTCCTGAAAATTGGAGCGGCTGGCTTTGTACCCGGCAGTGTTGACGTTTGCCAGATTATTGCTGGTCACGTCCAGATCGATCATGCGGCTGAGGATGTCCTGACGGGAGATGTTGAGTGTGTGAAAAAGAGAAGATGACATGTTGACTCCTAATCCTAACCAATGCGGCCCAGCGAAGCGATGGTTTTGCCCAACAATTCGTCCTGGTTTTGAACCAACTTTTGAGCTGCTTCATACGAGCGGGCAACTTCGACCAATTGGGTCATCAGTTGCGATGGATTGGCGTTGGAGGCTTCGAGATAGCCCTGCACCACTTGCGGAACTTCCTCGCTGGTTGAGGCGGTGGGACCGGTGAACAGATTGCCTTCGGTGTGCTGTAATTCAGTTTCGGGATCTGTGAAAACGCCGATGCCCAACGCGGCGACGGCTGTTCCGTTGACGCTGATGGCTCCATCCGCTGCGACTGAGACTTCGCCGTCGGGCAGTTCAATCGGCTGACCGGCGTCATCCAGCACCTGATAGCCTTCGATGGTCACCAGTGTATTTTCGGCATCGCGCAGAAAACGCCCATCGCGGGTGTAGCGGTTTCCATCGGGAGTTTTCACGGTGAAGAAGCCGTTGCCTTCCAAGGCAAAATCCAGCGGGTTGCCGGTATCTTGCAACGCGCCCTGCTGAAAATCAATATATTCCGGGCTGATCTGGGAGCCAAGCCCCATCGTGCCGAGATAATCCACCGAGCGGTTCAATCCATTTTCTGAGGTGTAGGCTGCCTGATTTTGCATAAAACCTTCGGCGGTGGTGAGGATTTGCTTGAAGCCAGCCGTTTGCAGGTTTGAAATATTATGGCTGAGAACCTGCTGACGGGCGGCGTTCATCACCATAGCTGAGACCGCGGAGTAAAGTCCTTTTATCATCTTAAGCTGCCTCCGTAACTTTTATTATTTTGTTGAACGTTCAAAACCAACTGGACCTCTTCGCGGGTGATGCTGAACTGACGGGCAATATCCACGTCTGTCATGTTGGCTTCGGACATGGCGCCGATCAATCGGTTGCGATCCATGATCGAGGACGCTGAATCAACTGTCGGCGTTTGGTTGACGCGCGACTGGGTCACGTTCAGCAGAGTCTTGAAATCCGATTGTCCCATGACCCCCGTTGAAGGCGGGATAGCCGTTGACTGCGGCATGGAAACAAGACTGCGCATCTCATCCACCACGGGCGCCATTCGTTTGGCTTGTGCCGGACGGTTCTGCGCCAGGGCTGTCTCGCGTGCCAACTGAATGACATACAGCGAGTCTTCGAGGGATACTCTGGAAATATTACTCATTCGTCATCATAGCCTTGAGGGAGAGGATCACACGAGCATGCAACTGGCAAACCCGTGATTCTGTGATATCCATTACCTTTCCAATTTCTTTAAATGTCAATCCATCGTTGTAATACAAGGATAAGAGCAATTGTTCGCGTTCAGATAGATCATGGAGAGCATCTGCCATTTCTTCTATTAAACTTTCTTTTTCAAATACAACTGAGGGATTCTCCTGCTTTTCGTCACTTAGCCGTTCATACAGGGAGCTGTCTCCGTCCTCTCCGGAATCCATCATCATATCCAATGAAACCAAAACTCTGTTCGAGTCAGACAACCCTTGCTGAACATCTTCCAGATTGACCCCAAGATGAGAAGCAATTTCATCTTCAGTGGGCTGACGGGAATTTTCAGACCACAAGGTTGAAATGGATTTTTGGATCATACGTGACCGTTTGCGCGCTGTGCGCGGCATCCAATCGGCGGTACGCAGGTAATCCAAAACTTTTCCGCGGATTCGCAGGCTGGCGTACGTGCTAAACCGCGTATTAAATTTGGGGTCAAAATGGTCAACGGCGTCTATCAAACCCAACAAGCCCTGGTGAGCGAGGTCTTCGTAATCGCTCCCTCTTTCCTGGGTGATCCCCATCCGCCCCAACAGGTAATGAACCAAAGGCACAGATTGCAGAACCAGTTTTTCTCTCGTTTCTGGCGAGCGGTCCGCAATATATTCGTTAAAGATATCCTCTGTTTCCATTTGCATAACCATAATGTACTCTACCTCTGATGGACTGACGTTTTCAATTCCGCAATATTATTCTTATTTTTCAGATGGCTGCGGATCCAATTTTTCTTCCACAACATTCCTGGTATTCATCACATCTAAAAATACCTGACGGGAAATCAACATAAGCAATCCTCCAATGACCAGCATCGCCACGCCGGTGCGGATAATAATATCGAGCAATGTTGCACGCGTCATTAACAAAGTGCCAACAATTGTCAAAAACAAAAGAACCAAGATGATGGCTGAAAACGTGAACATAAACTCAACCAGCGCTGGAAGGAAAAGGTCATTCGTTTCCTTTTTCTTTTCCTTTTTCTTTTTATTGTTGCCTGCATCGGCAGAGACTTGCGACTCATCAGAAGAATTTTCGTTTTCAGCCATGTTTGCCTGTTCCTTTCCCTCACCCTAGCCGCTTCGCGTCCCAAAGGGAGAGGAGAACTCCCTTCCCCATCGGGGGAAGGGCCGGGGGTGAGGGCATACAACATTATTTATTCCATTCCTTGCCGAATAATGCAGACACCAGACGGGAAGGGTCAACCACTTCCAAATGGCGGGAGGTCTCTTTGCCAGTTGTAAAGTAACCGAGGGGAACTTGATTCTTTCGGGCAAAGTTATACACGTTGCCAAAAGTATGGGTTTCATCCAGTTTTGTGACGATCAATCCGTCGAGGTTGAAGATGCCAAGCGAGGCAGAGGCTTGCAGCAAATCTGTCTCTTTGGTGGTGGCTGGGACAACGAGATACGTGGAACGCTTTGGAATTTCTGAAAGCAGCGTGCCCAACTCGATCATCTGGTTTTCGTTGCAGGGGTTGTAGCCCGGGGTATCCACCAGAAACAGGTCTGTCTCTTCTGAGTTTTGCAAAATTCCTTTTAAGTCCTGGGGGGTGTACACCAGTTGAAGATCAAATCCGAGGGCGTCGGTGTAGGCGCGGGCTTCGGCAATTGCGCCCATGCGGACGGTATCGGCACAAACCCAGGTAATTTTCTTTTTCAAATTTTGGCTAAAGAAAAGAGCCAATTTGGCAATGGAACTGGTCTTGCCGCTGCCGCTGGTGCCGATGAAGCAAACGACATTGCTTGAAAAATATTTTCCCGCTCCCTGCTGTACGCGCAACTCGGCGCCAAGCAGTTGGGCGATGGATTTTTTGCAGGTTTCAAAATCAGCAAGGGTGGCGGGGCTCAGGCTTTCAAGCGCCACGTTAACCAGTCCGTCGATCAACATCTCGTCCACGCCTTGATCGGCTAACTGCTCGCGAATTTTTTTCAAGGATGGCGGCATGGATTTTTCATCCACTGTCAGCTTGGATTCTGCTTTGGGATGAGCAACAACTACCGGCGCGGAAAGCGGCGCGGGGAGAGGGTTCAGTTTCAGATTTAGTTTGGGCGGGCGTTGAGTCGGCTTCTTTTCAGGAGCAACCACCCATTCAATATCTGGTCTGACTTCGGCGGTTTCAACATCTGTGTTATTTTCTGATGGACGTAAACCCGACGCGGCAGGGGCGGCTGGTTTTTGCGCCGATTGAGATCTCTGCAGCTCAGGCATTAAATCAGAGCTTGCCGCAACGATTTCAACTGACGATTTTTTCCACGGATTCCATGACGGACCAAGCGGCACCTCGCGCATGGAAATGACGATGGCGTCGGCGCCCAGTTCCTGTTGAACCAGTTGCAAAGTTTGTATGGTTGATTCGGCTTTAAATGTTTTTGTGACCATGCTGACCTCTAATCTAATTTAACAATGCCGTGCGCTTTTACTTTGAGTCCCTGCCCCACTTCAGAGAAAGCCATCAAAACCAAATTGGGCAATGATTGTTCCACCAAACGCCGAAGCGCCAACCGAAGCTCACGAGGGCAGATCAAGACCGGGACGTGGCCGAGTTGCGCGAGGGCTTCCATCTGCTCGCCAGTCTTGACCAAAATCCGCTGGGCAAGTGTTGCATCAATTTGAAAGCCGGGGCTGCCTTCAGAAGAGACCAACGAAGAACGCAAGGTGCCTTCCAATTGCGGCGCCATGGTAATGACATGCAGGGTGTTCGCGTCATCTTTATATTGACCGGAGATGGTGTTGGCCATGCTCTGGCGTACGGCTTCGGCCAGGATGTGCGGGTCGCGGGTCATGCCGGCATTATTTGCCAACACTTCCAAAATTCCGCTCAGGTCGCGGATGGGCACACGCTCGCGCAGAAGGTTGCGGAGCACGCCCTGAATTTCTCCGAGGTTGAGCATTTCGGGCACAACGCCATCCACCGAGGCTGGGGATTTTTGCCGCAGTTGATTCAACATTTCCTGCACGAGTTGGCGGCTCAACAGGTCAGATGAATGACTGCGAATGATCTCTGTCAGATGGGTGCATAAAACTGAAAGCGGAGTCACCACCGTGTAGCCTTTCAACTCAGCCTGATTTTGTTCGGCGGCGCCGATCCAAATTGCGGGCAGACCGAAAGCTGGCTCAGAGGTAGGCGTGCCTTGAATTGGCTCTTCAATATCCGAGCCGGGGATAGCCAGCAGACGGTCGAGCATAATCTCGCTTAGGGCTACTTCCTGTCCGCGAATTTTGATTCGATAAGATTGCGGCGCCAGGCGTAAATTATCGCGAATGCGAACAACGGGCAGGATCAACCCCATTTCGCTCATCAACTGGCGGCGAATGCTGATGATGCGGCTGAGCAGGTTATCCTGGCTATCTTCATCAATGATGGGAATTAAGCTATAGCCAATTTCCAATTCAATCGGGTCAACCACAACCATCTCCAGCATTTGCTCGGGGGTTTCCGGCTCAGATGGGCGCGTGAGAACCGGCAGGGTAGAAGCCTCATGAATTGCGGCAACAGAGGCTTGTTCCTTGTTTACAAAAAAAGCGCCAACACCAAGCCCCACACTGACAAGCGCAAAAGGAATTGTAGGCAGCCCTGGCACCAACATCATCAGCCCAACCACAACCGCGCCGACCGCCAGAACATTGAAATTTGATACCTGCGTAGAAACTTCAGTTCCCAATGAGGTTTCAGAAGTGGAGCGTGTGACGATCAAACCGGCGGCGGCTGAAACCAGCAAGGAAGGAATTTGAATAGCCAGCCCCGCGCCGATGGTCAACAAAACATAGGTTTGCAAAGCCGTTACCAAAGGCATTCCACGCTGCAAGACGCCGATCACAAATCCGCCGATGATGTTGACCAGCATAATGATGACGGCGGCCATGGCATCGCCTTTGACGAATTTGCTGGCGCCGTCCATCGCGCCGTAAAAATCTGCTTCAGATTCGATAGATTTGCGTCGTTGGCGGGCTTGCGTTTCATCGATCAAACCGGCGTTGAGGTCGGCATCAATTGCCATTTGCTTGCCGGGCATGGCGTCCAACGTAAAACGCGCCGCAACTTCCGCCACACGTCCCGCGCCGCTGTTGATGACCACGAATTGAATAATCATCAAAATAAGGAAGATGACCACGCCGACCACATAATTTCCGCCGACGATCAGGTTGCCAAAGGTTGTAATGATCTGTCCCGCATCGCCGCTGAGCAAGATCAGGCGGCTGACTGAAACATTAATGCCGAGCCGAAACAGCGTAACCAGCAGCAGCACAGTTGGAAACACAGAAAATTCCATCGGCTGTTTGATGAACATGGTCATCAGAACAATGCCAACAGAAACCGCAATGCTGAGCGCCACCGCCAGATCAACCAGAAAAGGCGGCAGTGGAATCAACAACATGCCGACTAGCAATACCAGGCTGAGCGCCATAACAACATCGTTTGAGCGCAGCAAGCCTTGCAAGGCAACAACAATTGGATTTTTAACCGAAGAAGTTGAGACAGTCATTTGCTATTTCCAACTAGGTAGTTTGAGGGGTGGGTATTCTCGAACTGACAGTGGACTTCCCACGCAGTTTGTAAACGTAAGCCAGAACTTCAGCCATTGCCAGATAGAGGTCAGAAGAGATTTCCTGTCCAATTTCAATTGTGTAATAAATGCCGCGTGCCAAAGGAATATTCTGAACGACAGGAATGTTATTTTCTTTTGCAATTTTGACGATCCTTTCAGCCACGCGATACGGTCCCTTCGCCAAAACTTTTGGCGCCTTCATCCCTTCCTGATATTCGATAGCAATTGCCAGATGGGTTGGATTGGTGACGACAACAGTTGCCTTCGAGACATTCGACATCATGCGCCCGCGCGCCATTTGACGCTGTAAGCTGCGCATGCGACCCTTGAGCATGGGGTCACCCTCTGAGCGTTTGTGCTCCTGTTTGATATCGTCCTTGCTCATCCGCAGATTTTTATACAAGTCCCAGCGTTGATAGGCATAATCAGCCACCGCAAGCACCAGATACATGCTCCCGACCCGCATGGCAAGTGAAATACACATCTCGGCGAATTTGCTCACGGCAATATAAAAATCAAACTGGTTGAATGAGATCATCTCAAAAAATCTGGAGCGCAAAAAGCCGTAAGCCGCCCACGAGACCCAACTCAGCTTTAGCAGGGATCGAAGCAATTCAAAAAGTCCATGCGATGAAAAAATCCGTTTAAAACCGTCGAGCGGATTCAGGCGTTTGAAATCAAAGCCGATCTTTTTACTTGCCCACAAAAATTGGGTTTGTCCCAAAGTGACGATCACACCTGCCGCCAAAAGCCCAACGAGGATCAGCATGAAGGGCGCAAAAATTTGCAATCCAAAAGAAAAAACTGTTTTCCTGAGCCATTCAACAGATAACTCCGCGCCCGGAAGTTCCACGATCACATTTGTAACCAGTCCCTGAAAAGCCACCGCCAATTGTTTGCCGGGTCCGCGCAACAGGAAGGCGCTCATCAAAATGACAACCGCAGAAATTAATTCCTGGCTGCGTACCACCTGCCCTTCTTCACGGGCTTCCTCGAGGCGATGACTGGTAGGGGCTTCAGTTTTGTCCGACATTTCGCTTTATTGCTCCACAAACAAAATCATGTTTTCTACCATTGATTTAAACAAAAGTATCAGGTTGGGAAAAATAACCGCAAAGCTCATTCCCAAGGCAACCATGGCCACAACCACTTTGACGGGCAATCCGAGAAAATAGACTTGCACCTGAGGCGCCACACGTGCCAGCAATCCAAGCGTCAGATCTGTCAAAACCAATGCAGCCATCACAGGGAGCGCCAGATGAATACCCGTTGCAATGAACATCGAGGTCGCTTTCATGATCGTTTCCAGTCCGTTGAACGGAAGACTGCCATTTAATGGGATGACATCAAAAGTATTTTTTATGGCGATCAGCACCAGGTGATGTCCATCCATCGTCAGGAAGATCATGGTCGCTGTCATCACGAAAATTTGATCGAAGGCCGAACCAGCCTCGCCCAAAGCTGGATTGAAAATGCGGCTGGATTCAAATCCACTTCCAATTCCCATTGCTGAACCCGCCATTTGAATTGCACCAAAAGCAAGGTCGGCGGAAAATCCAATGAGCGTGCCGATTAAGATTTCCTTTGCAATGGAAAAGCCATACGCAAAAGTTCCGATGACTATTGCATCTGACGCCAGTGGCTGCCAGGGAATAAGCACGATTGCCAACACAAAACCCAACCCGATGCGAACCTGACTGGGAATATTCTGTCCGCCAAATACCGGTATATGGAGGATGATTGCCATAATACGGGTAAAGGCTAGGAAAAATAATTGCGCCTGCACGACAGAGATTGTCATAAAAATTCTTTTTTTCCAGATAATGATTTCTAAAAAGGATGATACCTGATTCACCTTTTTGTGGCTGTAAATGTAGTGTGAAGCAAGGCTAAAGATGGCGTAAATTATTTTTACGGCAAAAACATGCTTTCAGGGTGGCTGGAGGTCACTAAAAATGCCTGAAAGTTCAGAGAACCTTCAGGCATTGGTAAGGCGGTGCTTATTTTTCTTATCCACTATCCACGCGAATTTTCACAAACGCGAAAAAGCAATTTCATTTAATTATTGATGTTACGTAGAAACTCCGAAGGAGCGAAATAATTATCAGTACATCACGAAAACGTAGTAACGACTTCAGTCGTTCGGCTAAAAAGCGACTAAAGTCGCCACTACAAAGCCTTTTCGTGAAGTACTGATTATAGATTCAAAAAAATGGGTCAAATAACCCCGAAGGGGTGTCATGCTTTTGGACATAAACCATACTGCGTAAGGTGAGGTAATTATTAATTGGGCAGTGCCGCAGACCGGTCAAAGCAACTCAAGATACGCGCCGCCATTAAATCTGGATTAAGGGGCTTGACCAGAAAACCGCTGGCTCCCATTTTGGCTGCTTTTTGAACGATCTCTGGAAATGCCATGGATGAGATAAAAAACACCTTCGTCTTTTTTAGCAGGACTTCGGAATTTAGCTGGTCAATTAAGTCCAAGCCGTTTTGGCCGGGCAGGTAGGTATCGACCAGAAGTACATCTGGAAGATGTTGAGCCAGTTGCTGACGAAGAGCCGTCGGCTGATTGCAGATGATCGGATTCATGCTGTGGCGGATCAGCGCCAGTTTGATGAGATCACATTGCAGGGCATTGGGTTCGAGTACAAGGATTGATAAGTTTTCACGTTTCATATTTTTTGTCCGTCCTTTGCAAGGGTAGGAAATACTCTGGAATTTTGCATCTTAAGTTTCAGCGTTTGGATATCCGCTGCATTGAGTTTGAGGATGTTCAAAGACTCAGGATGGATATCAAAACTTAATAACGCTGAGCCCACCAATTGATAATCTTCGGAGAAAGAATTCGCCAAGTTGACAATGGCTGGCAGCCGCTGATTGATTCTGGCAAGGGATGGAGCATGATGGCACCGAATCGCATCCACCAGCACGACGGGAAAATTCCAATGCTCGGCGATCAACCCACCCACCTTGGCATGGTCAATGCCGATCAGCCTTTCCTCGACCTGCCAGAGCGGCACATGATACTTTTGAACAAACTCAATGATCGTGGTGTAATTGCTCAAAACAACCTGATCCAAAAGCAGTTTGCCTATGTCGTGGAGCAGGCCAGAGATATAGGCTTCTTCGGGGTTGGGATAGTTCAGCGCATGCGCCAGCCATTCTGATGCGACGCCTGTCACCAAAGAATGATGCCATAATTCACCTGCTCCCTGCCGATACCCGCTCAAGCGGCGATTCAACATACCCGTTGCAGAGGAGGTCAGCAGGATGGTTCTTAGCCGTCCCAGACCAATGAGCATAATCGCTTCGTAGAGTGTTGAGCAGGTGCGGGAATAACCCAACGAAACCGAGTTTGACATTTGCAAAACCAAAGCCGTCAGAGCCTGATCCAAACCAATCAGCCCGACGAGACCATCGATGGTGACATCCTTCTTTTCGATCTCGCTCAGGATGCGGGTAACATTGGAGGGCATGGGTCTGAGACTCGCCACCGATTGGATGATGTTTTGAACGGTTCTTGATTCCATAATACAACCTAAGTGAGTGGGTATCTTAATGAACCAAACTGGGCAAACTGGTAAACAAGGTATGAGTAAATGTCATGGCCTGTTGGAGCATCCACGAGCCGAGAATGACGAGGACCAGAATAATGCCGATCAATTTGGGGATAAAAATCAACGTGGATTCGTTGATCTGGGTTGCGGCTTGAACCAGACTGACCAGACTGCCGATCAACAAGCTGACCAGTAAAATGGGTCCAGCCAGAATGAGAGACATCACAATCGCGTTTTGTCCGAGCGTAAGAACATAAGCTTCAGTCATCGTACACCTCACGAACTGCCAGTGAAACTCAAGACCAGACTGCGAACGATCAAGTACCAGCCATCCACCATTACGAACAGCAACACTTTGAAGGGCAAAGAGACGAGCGATGGCGGCAGCATCATCATTCCCATGGAAAGCAGAATGCTTGAGACAACCAGATCAATCACCAAAAATGGAATGTAGATCACAAATCCCATTGTGAATGCGGTGCGGAGTTCACTGATCACAAAAGCCGGAAATAACGACACGGTGGGAATATCGTCAATGGTGGCAGGTTGAGTTTCATTCCCAAGATCAAGGAACAATTGGATATCTTTTTCGCGTGTCTGCTTGAACATAAATTCGCGGATCGGCTTCTGGGCTTCTGTCAGCGCAGCCTTTTGATCCATTTGTTCATTTAGAAAAGGCTGAATTGCATTTGCGTCAATCTCTTTATAAACAGGCGCCATGATAAAAAACGTGAGCAACAGAGAAAGTCCGATAAGGACTTGATTGGGCGGAATGGCGGGCGTCCCAATTGCGTTGCGCAACATGGATAACACAATGACGATGCGAGTGAATGAGGTCGCCAGAATCAGCACGGATGGGGCAAGAGAAAGCACAGTCATCAGCACCAGTAATTGCACGCCGGAAGTGACTTGCTTCGGCTCGGGCGACTGCCCATCAACAGTCAACGAAACGCCAGGGGCGGTCGCACATCCGCTCAACAATGTGCCTAGAATAAGAACAATGGAAATGAGAATAAATATTTTAGTGGATGGCTTGCCGCGCAATCTGGCAATAGTTTTGGACAGCTTTGAACTAATTTTGGGGAAGATTCTTTCAACCATAATTGGTCCTTATTCCTTTCCTTTTAAATTCTCAGTTGATAAATTGAGATTAAAAGATTGCATCAATGCGCCAAAATCCAAACCTGGTTGAGCCTGGGTTTCTTCGATCGGAGCGGGTTCTATGCTGTCTTCGACATGAGAAATCAAGGAGATATTTTGATCGGTGGCGCCGATCAACAGCTTCTGGCCGCCAATTGAAACTATATGAAGCGCTTGCTTTGGAGACAGCCGAACCGTTTCAAGCAGGCGCATCTGACGAACCAGCTTCCCGTTTGGTCCAAGGTGCTGCCAGCGGCGAAAGATCACAGAAAGTCCGACGATCAGCAACAGCACGCCCAGCAGTTTTACAAAGGCGCTCACAAAATAAAATGGCGTCGAACCCAGGGGATCAGTTGCTGCTGCGCCGCCGCCCATAGCCAGAAGCGCGCTCGTGGCTATGAGACTAAAAGCCAGCAAAGAGGCGACCAGTTTTTGTTTTTTACTGCTGGTTTCGATCCACTTTCTGATCCACGCCAGAATGCTAGACATCAGGATGTCACCCGCTCACCGCTTGACGAAACCATCTCAATGATACGAACGCCAAATTTATCGTCCACCACTACAACTTCGCCGCGCGCCACCATGTGGTCATTCACAAAAACGTCCACTGGGTCTCCTGCAAGCCGGTCCAATTCAACGACAGACCCATGCTGTAATTCAAGGATGCGGGCAAGCTGCATACGAGTACGTCCCAGTTCAACAGTGACTTTCAAGGTAACATCCATCAATAAATCTATATTTGTCACCTTAGTTTTCTCCGGCTTGGCAATTGGTTTTTCATCTGCAAATTCTGCAATTTTGCTAACGGGCATTTCATCAGTATCAATTATGTTTTCCATATCATTTGCCTTTATTAATCAATTGTTTGGATATCATCATGTTCTCGATACACTCCGGTAATTTGCATTCCCATACGCTTACCAGATTTTCCAACACGCGCATAGAATTGTTTTTTGTTTGCAACATACACAACCAATGGGCTGTCAATATTTTTATCCAGTTCAATCACATCTCCAACAGACAGATTTATAAGATCCTCCAGTGTGAGTTCTGCATTTCCTAAAACTGCCTTAATTGGGATGACGGTCTTCATCATGGTTTGGATTGCCACCTGACGCGCCACCGGATCTTGCTGGTGTTCCTTGCGCCCTGCAATCCAGATATGCGGGTTAAGAACATCGGCAATCGGTTTGAGCGTGTTGAACGGGATAAAAATACTCATCGTGCCGGTAATGCCCTGAATATTAATTTCAATGGCGATTAACAAAACACGCTCATTTCCCATCATCATCTGAACCCAGTGCTGATTAATGGTGCTGTCTTCCAGGGAGGGGTCAAGAGAAACCACCTTGCTCCAGGCGCCTTTAACGTCGCCAAGCATGTGTTCCACCATACCGCGTAATAATGATTGATCTATTTCAGTTAATGCGCGCTCTGTGAAACGACCCTCAATTTTTCCGCCGAGGCGTTGCTCCAGGATCAAATAGCTCACATTAAGACTCATGGTCAACACCATGTGACCAGGAAGTGGAGCCAGTGAAATTAAGTGAAATAATGTATGTTCTGGAAAGTCCTTGATGAAATCATGAAACCGACCTTGTTCCATAAGAGCCAGACGAGGACGTACGTTGGTTCTCAAAAAAGTAGGCAGAGATGTCGTCAGACGTTCACTTAGGTCTTCGTGAACCAACTCAACCGCGCGCATTTGTTCCTTCGAAAATCTGGCGGGTGACCAGAAGTTATAATTTTGAATCTTCTTTTCCCCTCCACCACCTGTAGCAGGATGGTCGCCGGACTGATGCATCATATCAGCGAGGTTAACGTGATCCTCGCCATTTTTCTGGTCGAGTTCAATGGAGCCAGACAGCAAAGCATCAATTTCAGATTGAGCTAACATAGTTTACTGAACCACAAATTCTGTAAAATAGATCGAGATGATATGAAGGTCAACCAGTCTATTGGAGAGGATGTCCATAATTTCCATTCGCAAACTTTCTTTGCCTTCTGCGGTATAGAGGTCTTCATATGTTTTAGTGGATAGGAGTGTGATTACGGTATCATCCAGGATGGGCAGCTTTGAATTTAGTTTTTCTTCAAACTCTGTCAGATAAGCTGTTTTTTCCTCCTCTGGCAGTGATTCATATTCGGGATTGTCCGGAGCAAACTCCACAACAATGGTCAGCCGTATGTATCTATGCCCGCCCGGGTCAACCAGATTGATGATCTTGGTGGACATATTCAGCATAATGCCATCACCCGGAAGATAGGTATGCGACTCTTCTGGCACAGATGTTGCGTCTGATACAGGTTCGACAACAGGAACAACAGAAGAAGATGTTGGGCCCGAAATACTGTAATCGTAAACCAGACGGAAAGGTTTTGGCAGTTCGTCTGGAGCAAAGACCACGTAAGCAGTAATCAGCGATATGATGGCCGTAACGATCAGAATTACTTGTGTGATTATATTTAGGACGTTTACGATTTTTTTGAACATGTGACTCCAATTCAAAAAACTGCTTGGGATCGAATTTTTATTTTATAAAGCGCTAGGGCAATATGCTCGGGGAATTAATATCGATTATTTGGGTGTCTACCTTATAAATAATAACGATTTCCACACGGGCATTCAGTTGTTTATGCTCTTCAGTGTCATTTGGAAATACTGGAGCGTATTCACTCTGCCCAGAAATAATCAGTCTCTCTGGTGGCACACCAGAATTTATCAAGTACTTTGCGACTGTCGTGGCGCGCGCCAGCGACAATTCCCAATTGGTAGGGTAAGTTGAGTTGGTGGACGGCGTATTATTGGTATGTCCAACCAGCCGGACTTTGTTTTCAATGGGGAGCAACATCGTAGCAATCGTATCAAGTACCTGCAAAGCTTCTGGTGGTAAATCTGCCTGGCCTTCCTTGAAAATCAGTTTTTCGCTGAGCGAAATCATTACACCTTCGACGTTGGTTTGTACGCTTACCTGGTTACCTAGATTCTGAGAGGAAAGCATTGCCGTCAATTCACCAGCGACTTCCTCCGATTGAGTTGGTCCCTCAGGAATGCCTGGGATAACAATCGGTTTTGATGTCCCATCTTCCATCGTGCCGCCAGCCTGATTGATCTGACTGTCAACTACTTGAGATGCTCCCCCAAGAGTGAAAGCAGTCCGCATACTTGTAGCCAGGATTTTATATTTCTCAACATTAACCTGACTCATGGAATAAAGAACGACAAACAAAACCATCAACAGGGTAATAAAATCTGCGTAGCTCACCAGCCAGCGTTCATCATGATGCTCTTCGTGTTCTTCTGCTCGATGTGCCATAATTATGCTTTCGCCTTGTCTGCTTTGGCTGGTACGGCTTTCTTATCAGCGCCCTTGGCAGCGCCTTCACCACTGAGATCTGCTGGAGCCAGGTAAGCGCTCAGTTTGTCACGTACAACCCGCGGATTTTCGCCCGCCTGAATAGCGAGAATGCCTTCCAACTGCATATAACGATCACGAGCTTCTTCTTCGTCTTTTACTTTTAGTTTTCCTGCAATGGGCAGAAAAATCAGGTTCGCGCTCAACAGCCCCCACAAGGTTGCCAAAAATGCAGCGGCAATTGCCTCGCCAAGCGCACCTGGATTGTCTAATTGCTTCAAGACGCTGATCAAACCCATAACGGTCCCGATAATGCCAAATGTCGGGGCGAAAGCGCCTGCCGCAGTAAAGAAACCAATTCCCTGTTTATGTCGGGCGCGCATTTGCGCAACTGTGGTTTCCATAATCGCCGACACCTGCTCAGGATCTATGCCGTCAACCACCATTGAAATACCCTTTTGAAGAAATTTGTCAGTGATTTTTTTGCTGTCGTCTTCAAGAGACAGCAATCCTTCACGGCGGGCTTTATCTGCCAGTTTGGTCAAAAGTTCAATTGTTGTTTTCGCATCGAATTTTCTTGTTGTAAATGCCTGCATGATGTACTTGGGCAATTTAAAAACTACACTCAATGGGCTGGTGATAATTGTTGCTCCCAGAGAACCTCCGAAGATCAAAATAATTGCAGAGGGATGTGCGAATAATTCTCCCGGCGAACCGCCGTCCATAATCAACGCGACGACAATAACCGTAAGAGCCAAGACCAATCCCGAGATGGTCGCAATATCCATAAACTACTCCTGATTTCCTTATTGTGTTTCGAACGATTTTATTAAAAACTGATTACCCAACTGATTTTGGTGAGGTAAATGGTGTCAGGGTTTCTCGCCGATATTCAATAAAACGCCTGGCAATTTCCTGTGGGGTATCTTTAACAATAATTTTTTTATTGTTGACCAGGGTGATAATCGTGTCAGGTGTTGATTCGACAGTTTGGATCAATTCTGGATTGATATAAAAAGTCATGCCATTCATGTGGGTAAGAAAAATCATGATTATTTTCCTTCCTGCCGGGAAATGTAGAATTCATATCCAACGCAGGCAGTTACTCATGCGTAACTTTAGCATAGGGTCGTAAGTTTCCATGTAAATTGGCCGTGAAAGGAATATAAAGATTGGCTAAAATTATTTCACCCATTAAAATCGGATGAAATAATCGGGCAAAAAACTACACCAGAGAAGTTGGACATACACCTCTGGCTTTATCCCCCTCTTTATCATTTATCTGGCAAGCCCTGAAAATCCTGCGGACAAGATACCTTATACGCTTTTGGAAATCGTTTGAACAGTCATGGATTGTGAAATAGTTTGTCGGTAGTAAAACTCTAATGTGGCTGAGGGGCGTTGAGTTACCACCGCGCCAGTGGTCTTTCCCCAAATGAGTTTGTTGCTGGCGTCGAACCAGTCATTTCCGTCCCCCCCAGCGTAGACCACATCACCCACAGGAGTTTTGTTTGCAGCAGACGCCCCGTCATCCAATACTTTTGCAGAGAAAAGTCCGGTCTCGGGTGAAAATTCCCCGGCAGCCGAACCAACTCCCTTCACGTGCTGTGACCCTTTGTAAATATCCACCTGCTCAATAATTCCATCATCCTTTGCCTTGAAGGTCACCCGTGTACCATCCTGAAGCATAAAGGTAGTAAAGTCATCGCTTGATTTCAAATCCTTGAAATCCCCTTCATTAGTACCCGCCACGTCATCAACATCTACATGCGGATCACCCCAAATGGTTGTACTTTTTTGCGTCCACTTGTCGAGAATTGTAAAAGTTTCGCCGTCAGAGAACTTATAAAGGTAACGATCAGATTCGGCATAATTGCGATCATGAACCACCAGTCCCTCCAGCGGCGCATTAGATCGGTAACGCAGTTCCAACTTGATCTCAATATTCTGACTGCTCGTTATAGTGAAACCCTCTTCGGCAGTATTTGCCTGCACTGGAACTGCTCCTTGATTTGAAGCGTTTGCCTGACCTGTTACCGTTTTATGCAAGTCAACCAGGCTTACATTGATATTTTCAACTGGCGGCAGGGGATTTGCTCCTGAGTTTTGGACAGACAAGGCAGAGGCACTGATAATCGCCTTGTCTTCTTCAAAATACCCCAATGCAGACTTTTCCTCCACATGTTTTCCTCTCCGACGCATCTCTGCATTTTTCTCAATTTCCAACAGCCGCCGAGCGACCATTAAATTAGAAATATCAGTTTCGATAACATTGCTCATATTTTTTGCCTCCAGAACTAAATCAACTCTAGATTTAGCATCGGCATAATGATTAAAATCTTTAGTTATTTGGGGATATCCATATAAATGATAGGGACATCTACTGCACACGTCCTTTAAAACACAGACATCACGAGCCGCTATAGCGGCTCGTGATG
>CAMCQT010000079.1 GCA_945877125.1 Candidatus Brevifilum fermentans
CAAGCAACTCACTCCGGCAATGGTCTTACGCGACATGAGCCGAATTATTACGCAGATTGGGTCACCTGCCCCTGCTCCCAAACGCCGAGGTAAATCCCCGGGCAGGCGCAAAGGCACAAAACTCACCCCAAGAAAACGCCAGCCAGTCAGGAAAAAAGGCATGCCCTTAGTTTTTTAGCCGCCGGGTCGTTCGTTTATCGTTTTGTGAAGGTGCTACCTTGCTCTTTTTCTCAAGCAAGTTTCTTCAACTTGTCAAAAGTCCAAATTAAAGTCGAGATAATTTTATTGCATGTCGCAAAGTTATCGAAAAACATCAGCAAATAGCTGGCGAAATTCTTGTCAACAATTCCCTAAAAAAAACGGATGTGTCCAGTAGCCAGCACAGGGGAAATCGTGTTCCTGGCGTTAGCTTTTGAAATTCTTTAACAACCTTTGATAAAGTGCCTCAGTTGCCGGAAGGGGTTCCATATCCAACTCTTTGGCGAGCACGCGCTTCATCTCTTGATATTGACTGATCAATCCCGCGCGGTCACCCAACGCAGCATAGGCGCGCAAAACCTGACATTGCAAATCTTCCTGTAAACTATCCACTCGCAGAGCGCGCTCCAATAGTTCAATGGAATGCGTATAACGCCGATGTCCGTAGTGATAATCTGCCAGCGCCCGTAAAGAACCAAGATAAGCCTGGGTTAATCGTCTGCGTTCGGGGAAAATCCAATCGTAATAAAAGTTTTGCAGGTATTCGCCATTGTATAAGTTAATGGCTTGTTCGTAAAAACGCGCCGTGGATTCGTCATCGGTGCTGGCGCGGGCTTTGGCGAGCGCGGAGTCGAATTCGTCCACGTCGATCGTGAAGCGCGCCGCGTCGATGCGATAGTCACCAGCTTCGACGAGAATCAAACGCGGAGAGTTTTCTCCTGTTTTCAAAGCGCTGCGTAAACGGGAAAGTGCTGTGTGGAAAGCTGTCAATCCGCGCCCGCCTTTTTCAGCCCAGATGCCGTCGAAGACTCGATCCGCTGGGATGCGCTCGCCGCGGAAGGTGATGAAATAAGCCAGCATGTCGCGTGCTTTGGTCGAGACCCAGCGTTCCTGTGAGATCTCTTCGTTGCCTGCGAATACCTGGAAAGTCCCAAGTGTTTTGATGCGAATCACGGATTGATTCGCGACCGTGATCGTCGCTGATTTCTTTTTGTTTGGCAGGTTTTCAAGCACCCGCTCTAGGAACGGACCTTTATATCCCGCATCCACAAGCGCATTGCACACCACGCGACCACGCTCACCCTGATCAATAAAAAGTTGGAAGGCTTTGGTCGGCTCGATCAATTCCAATGCTTTGCGGGCATGTTGGATGCCTGTCTCTTTGCGGTCTGTCACGAGATGGATATAAGCCAGTCCAAAATAAACCATGGCAAGCGGCACGCGGAATTGTCGGCGCTCGCCTGTTTCTGCAAGATCGCTAAAAAGATTTTCGGCGCGGTTAAGTTCGTTGTGTTCCAAAGCCACATCCGCGAGCACGCTGCGGCAGACAAAAGCCTCGTAAGTATCTGGGCTGCCTGTGTATGCCCACAACGCGCCTTCAGCCAGTTGCCATGCTTCATCTACACGTCCCTGACCATAAAGGTTGTAAGCCAGGTAGCCAGTTGCCATTAATTGCTCGTACGATGCAATGCCCAACTGTTGAGCCAGGTCCACGGATTGGCGCAAAGCAGCTTCGGCGCGCGCAGTTTCGCCAAAGCGGGTTAATACATTTCCAAGCGCGGTGTAAGCGGCGGGCAATAGTTCATTCAAATGTAAAGTTTGCGCGATCTCCAATCCGCGCTCGGCGTAACGCAGGGCAGTTTCAAATTCGCGCCAGTACAAATGCGGAGTGACCAACAAGATGCACGCCTGCGCGGCAATCGGTGACAGTTCATCGGGCGCAAGGCGTAAGGCTTCCTGCGCATGTTTCGCCGCGGATATCGGGTCACCATGCCACCAGCAAATTTGACCGAGTGACTGAATAAAGTTGGCGCGGGATAATGCAGAAAGTCCATCTGATTTGCGCGCTTCTTCAACGGCTTGTTCAGCCAGTTCGCGACCGCGATCCATGCTGCTTAGGAAACCGGTTGTTTTTGCAAGCGCCATCAAGGCTTCGGCGCGTGCCGTATGATCATCTAACGGAGCAACCTGCAAAGCCTGTTCGGCAAGTGTTTCAGCCTGACGATAATTTCCCTGCGCGCGATAGACCTCGGCAAGCTTTGTCAATGCACGGCTCATGCCCGATGTATTTTTCTGCACCGCAAAACTGGTGCGCGCATCTTCATATGATGTGACTGCCAGCCCCGCTTCGCCAAGCCTGCGGTGGGCATTTCCATTTTGGAGCAGCAATTCAGGATTGGCGCGCAAGGTTTCGGCGGGCAGCATGTTGAGATAGCGGTGCAACACTTCGACACGCCCGCGTTCAACATAGTCCGCGGCGAAGGTGGATGCCACCCGCGCAGCGGATTCGTGATCTTGTGCGGAGATATATTGGAGAAATGCGGACTCAACTTCATTATTCGATTCGTAAAACGCGCCCGCGCGTCCTTCCAAATCCTTGACCTGTTCGCCCACCTGACGGCGGAGTCTACTCTGTAGGAATTCCCGAAAGAGAAAGTGGTATTGATACCAGCGTTGTTTTTCATCCAGACTGGTGAGGAATAAATTCTCGCGCTCCAATTCTTCGAGCATATCCTGTGAATTTTTTATTCCCACTACTGCATTGCACGAGTCCGCATCCATTTGCGGGAGGATGGATGTTTGCAACAGGAAAGACTGCCGCGCTTCGGGCTGTCGGCGGAAAACCTCTTCAGCAAGATATTCAAAAACGAAGCGCTGCGAACCGCTTAACGATGTCACGATCTCGCGCGCAGACTCAGCATTTTGCCCAGCCAGTGAACTGCGGACGATCTGCAAAGCCGCGCCCCAGCCTTCTGTTTTCTGACTTAAAGCACTCAAGCTTTCAGAAGAGATATCGGGGATTTCGCGGCGCAGCAGGGTTGCCACTTCGTCGTCATTGAAGCGCAGGTCGTTGGCACGCAATTCAGATAACAGACCGCGCGCGCGTAAACGTGCCAACGCAAGCGGCGGATCAGTCCGTGTGGAAATAATCAGGTGCAGAGTGGATGGCGCGTTCTCAAGCAAATAATCCAGCAGTTGATGAACGATCGGGCTTGCTACAAAATGATAATCTTCAAGAATGATGAGCAGCGAATCATTGATCTGCTCGGAGAGTTCGTTAATTAAAACGGTGAGCACGCGCCGCGAGTCCACGCCCGATTCGGCGCTGTTCAGCAAGGACTGAGCATTCTGCCCGATCTTGCTTGTTTTTTTGCTCGCCATCTTCATGCGGCGAATCGACTCGATCAGGTGGGTTAGAAAAACTGTCGGGTCAGAATCAGATACTTCGAGCTGGTACCAGGCTGCGGGTGCGGCGTGCGCGTTGAAAAAATCCGCAAGCAGGGTGGTTTTGCCATATCCAGGCGGCGCTGAAACAAGCGTGAGTCGCCGCTGTCGCATGTGATTGTCGAGCCATTGAATCAAATGCGGACGCGGCAAATATCCAGCACGCGGGGGCGGGGAAAATTTCGTGTTCAGCAAGGGAGAGGGTTTCATGCTCTGGGGATTATATCCGCTAATTTAATGCAAACTTTTTGCAAACTCAATATGATAGGATGTGTCCATATTAGCCAACCGAAGAGGAGAACCTATGAAAAGAAATCTGTTTATTTTGTCCTTGCTAGTGGTGCTCGCGTTATTTGCGACCGCCTGCGGCTCTGCCGCGACTCAGTCGCCTGCCGCAGTAGCCGATGCCCCCGCCGCAGCAACGGAAGCGCCCGTGGCAACCGAAGCCCCCGCGGCTGGACCTGTGGTATTGAAGATCGCATATTCTTCAACAATTGACACTTGGGACCCGATTGCTTCCTTCTCAACCGAAGCGGCTTATTTGCCCAATGTGTACGAAACACTATTGAAGATCAACAAGCCAGGTTCTGCCGAAAAATACACCCCAGTGCTTGCTGAAAGCTGGTCGGTCAGCGATGATAAGAAATCCTACACTTTCAAACTTCGCCCTGATGTGAAATTCCATGATGGCGAGCCGATGAATGCGGCTGCCGTGAAGGCTTCGATTGACGCTGTCAAAGATCATGGTGGCGCTGGCTTTATCTGGTGGTCAGTGGACAATGTGGAAGTGGTGGACGATTTGACCGTTAAGTTCAATCTCAGCACACCTCAGCCGATTGACTTGATCGCTTCGTCCATGTACGCCGCTTACATCGTCAGCCCGAAGGCGCTCGAAGGCTTTGCCGCCAATGAGAACTTCTGGGCAGACGGCAAGAGTTACGGCACAGGACCTTATATGGTTGAATCCTACACCCCTGACGTCGAAGCCGTTTTCACCCAGAACACGGAATATTGGGGCGGCTGGGAAGCGGGTCAATACGAAAAGGTTGTGGCTTCTCTCGTACCCGAAGCCACCACCCGCCAGCAGATGCTCGAAGGCGGCGAAGTAGACCTCGCCGAACGTCTGCCGAACGAAAATCTTGATACATTCAGGAACGACCCGAATTACACAGTATTCGAAGAACCTTCCTTCTTCAATTATGTGGGTATCTTCAACACACTGCGCGCGCCCTTGGACGATGTAAAAGTACGTCAGGCGCTTTCCTATGCCATTCCTTACGAAGACATCATCAGCATCGGCGCCAGCGGACTTGGCACACAAAGCTTTGGACCAGTGCCCGCGGGCGTCTATCCGTGGGATGACAGCGTGGGTCAATACACCTACGACCTTGAGAACGCCAAAACACTTTTGAAGGAAGCAGGTCACGAAGGCGGCGGGTTCAGCCTCAAGTTGACCTACACAGCCTCGAATGCATCAGAAGAAGCCTTTGCCCCGTTGATCAAAGATTCCTTTGCTCAGATCGGCGTGGATGTAACCATCGAAGCGCTCTCCCTCGGCGAACAATTGAAACTTGCCCGCACAGGCAAGGACGCACAGGATATGACCTTGCTCCTCTACTGGCCAGCCTATGCAGATGCCGCCGCAGATAACTTGTGGTCATTGTTCTACTACACCGAAAAGCCATCCTGGAATCTTTCGTACTGGAACAATCCCGAATACACAAAGTTATGGGATGAAGGCAGCGCGTTGAGCGGCACAGATTTCGCCGCCTCAAAAGACAAGTATGTTGAAGCCGTAAAATTGCTCGTTGAAGAAGCCCCAGGCGTGTATTTCTACGACACCATGTCGGTCTATGTCATCCCAACTGCCATCACAGGTTTTGAATACAACCTCAACTATCCGTTCTGGCATTTCGATTACTACACCTTGCGAGCAGCCAAGTAATTCGTTTTTTCTCCTTAGCATGGGTTCCCCTTTCCGTTTATGATGGGAAGGGTAACCCATCAAATGCTCCAATAAAATTGAATTTCTGCTCTTCCCTTTGTGTACTTTGTGCCCTTCGTGTTTAGGCTTTTTTCTGATACCCATCAAATCAAATGCGCGTCTTCGAATTCATCCTCCGTCGTTTACTCACTGCCGTATTCGTATTGATCGGCGTTTCGGTCATCACGTTTTCCATTTCACACGTGGTACCCACAGATCCCGCCGCTCTCTATCTTGGATCAACCAAGGCGCGCCCGGAAGACCTTGAACGCATCCGTGCCAAACTGGGATTGGATCGTCCGCTGCCCGTTCAATATGCAATTTATATGAAAGACTTAATGCGCGGAGATCTGGGTACTTCCATCGCCACCAAACGCCCTGTGCTCCAGGAACTTACCGACCGTCTGCCCGCCACGCTCGAGTTGCTCTTTGTTGGAATGTTCATCGCTACACTGATCGGTGTTCCGCTTGGCGTGCTCAGCGCGCGCTGGCAAGGCACCTGGGCTGATATGTTCGTCCGCATTATTTCCATTGTCGGCGTTTCCATGCCCGCCTTCTATCTTGGACTATTAATGCAGATTCTGTTTTTTCGAAACTTGCACTTATTTCCCCTTTCAGGGCGTGTGGATTCGGACCTGCGATTCACAAATCCGATTGATCCCCTGACATCCTTCTTCCTGCTCGATTCTTTCCTAACCTTGAACTGGGTTGCTTTCAAGGATGTTTTTCTACACCTTATCCTTCCTGCTTTCACCCTGGCGGCATATCCCATTGGATTGATCGCGCGCATGAATCGCGCCGCCATGCTGGAAGTGCTCGGGCAGGATTACATCCGCACCGCGCGCGCTTACGGAGTTCAGCAATGGATCATCACCTATCGCTACGCATTGAAAAATGCCATCAGCCCCACGCTGACCGTAATTGGGCTGACCGTCGCCTACGCATTGACGGGTACATTCTTTGTTGAGGTCATCTTCAATTGGCCGGGGCTGGGCTTGTTCACCGTCCGCTCGTTACTAGCCTTGGATTATCCCGCCATCATGGGCATGACCCTGCTCGGCGCAAGCGGGTACGTCATCATCAACCTGATCGTTGACCTATTGCAAACAACGATCGACCCACGCATTCGTCTAAAGTGAATCACGCATGATTAACTCTATCCCGGCAAGCACCGAAACTCAAAACACGCGCACCATGCGTCATGTGTTTAATGTCATCGTGCGTGACCCATTGGCATTGATCAGTACGATCATCATTCTTTTATTTATTCTCGTTGCGATCTTTGCGCCGCTCGTTGCTCCCTACCCCGAACAGGGACAGGGGCGAACCAATGCTGCCGACACCATGCATCCACCCTCGGCAAAATATCTACTCGGCGCAGACAGGCTGGGACGCGATGTCTTGAGCCGAATTATTTATGGTGCGCGCCCCGCACTGGTTGTTCCGATTGGCGTGGTTTTATTCGCCGTGTTGATCGGCGCTCCGCTCGGCGCATTAGCTGGCTACAAAGGCGGCTGGGTGGATGAAGTCATCATGCGTATTACCGACTTGTTCCTTGCCTTTCCGTCCCTATTATTGGCAATGGCAATCGCCGCCTCCATCGGCCGCGGATTGGATAAAGCCGCAATCGCGCTCGTTGTTTCATGGTGGCCGTGGTACACGCGCATTGCGCGCGGAGCGGCTGTCAGCCTGAAGGAGCAATATTTTGTCGAAGCCGCACAGGCGATCGGGGTGCGCGATTCGATCATCATCTTTCGGCATATCCTGCCCAATACCTTGTCCCCAATTCTCGTACAAGCCACAGTGGATTTGGGAACGGTCATTCTTGCCATGGGCGGGCTGGCTTTCATCGGATTGGGAACGCAACCCCCGTCACCTGATTGGGGCTTGATGATCAGCGAGGGGCGCACTTTTATTTTGGACCAATGGTGGATCGCCACCTTCCCCGGTATTGCGATCTTTATTGTTGTGCTTGCATTTAATCTGCTCGGCGATACTTTACGCGATATCTTCGACCCGAGGCAATATAAATGAGCGATCTATTGTCCATCAATAATCTGGCAATTGATTTCAAAACGGCGCGCGGCCTTCATAAGGCACTGCACAATGTTTCCTTTAGCGTGAAACGCGGTGAGATATTTGGCGTGGTCGGTGAAACGGGCTGCGGCAAGACGATCACCGGGCTTTCCATTTTGCGGTTGCTGCCCAAGTCCGCAATGATACGCGGCGAGATCATGTTCGAAGGCAGGAATCTGCTAGAGCTTTCCGAACCTGAAATGAACACTATCCGCGGCGGACGGATTTCGATGATCTTTCAAGACCCCACTTCATCGCTCAACCCTGTCTTCACGATTGGCGAACAGATCACGCGCGTGGTGCGCCAACATTTGAAACTTGATAAAAAAGCGGCGCAGACTCAAGCGGAAGAAAGCCTCGATGCGGTTGGTTTGCCCGATGTGAAACGGGTTATGGTTTCATATCCGCATCAGCTTTCAGGCGGACAGCAGCAGCGTGTCATGATCGCGATGGCATTGGCATGTCGTCCCTCACTGTTGATCGCAGATGAACCCACCACGGCGCTGGATGTCACAATTCAGGCGCAAATCTTGAATCTCTTGCGCGACCTGCAAAAGAAGTTTGACCTGTCCATTGTGTTAATCACACACAACCTTGGAGTTGTCGCGCAAGCCTGTGACCGTATGGCTGTGCTCTACGCAGGCAGTGTCGCTGAGATTTCCCCGACTTATTTTGTGTACGAGAAACCTCATCACCCATACAGTAAGGGATTACTTGCCGCCATCCCACGCCCCGGTTCACGTGGACAAAGAATGGCTGCCATTCCTGGCACAGTGCCGTCCAACCCAGGCGAAGTAGTCGGGTGTCCATTCGCGCCGCGCTGCGCAAATGTTTTTGATCGTTGCTTCATGGAGAAGCCGCCTCTGGTGTCTGTGGGCGAAGCCCATCAAAGCGCGTGTTTCCTCCCGTCAGGGATTGATACTTTATGACCGTTCAACCTTTACTCACTGCAAAAAATCTCAAGAAGCATTTTTCGCTCTCAAGCGGATTACTTTCACGCCTCAATCGCTCTGCGCCGCGCTTTGTCTACGCGGTGGACGGAGTCAGTCTGGAAGTGTTCACGGGTGAAGTGCTAGGTCTCGTGGGCGAATCAGGCTGCGGCAAAACCACGCTCGGAAGAATGTTGATGCGTCTAATCGAACCAACAGATGGCAAAGTTATTTTTGACGAACGCGAGATCACATCTTTCTCTGTTGCAAAAATGCGTGAGATACGACGCGAGATGCAGATCGTCTTTCAAAATCCGCTTTCGTCGTTGAGCCCGCGGTTGAAGATCATTGATGCGCTTTCGGAACCTTTACTCACACACAACATCGTGCAAAAAAGCGAAGTCCGCGCACGTGCGATTCAATTACTGGAGCAAGTCGGGCTTGGGGCACAACATCTGGATCGCTATCCTCACGAGCTTTCTGGTGGACAATGTCAGCGGGTGGCGATTGCGCGCGCGCTGGCAGTTAATCCGCGGCTGATCGTTTTGGATGAGCCGACCTCTGCCTTGGATGTTTCTGTGCAGGCTCAGATCATTAATCTGCTGCAGGATTTACAGCGGGAAAATAATCTGACTTATGTTTTTATTTCGCATGACCTCAATGTTGTCCAGCATATCAGCGACCGCATTGGTGTGATGTATTTGGGGAAGTTGGTTGAACTTGGGTCATCCGAGGATGTGTATAACGATCCATTACACCCTTATACAAAAGCGTTGTTTGGGGCAATTCCATTACCTGTGGTGAGTAAAGTAAGGCGTGAATTAACTGTGCTGGAAGGAAATGTTCCCAGTCCGGTCAATCCACCTTCGGGATGTCGCTTTCACACGAGATGCCCACTCGCGCAAGAAAAATGCAAAGAAACAGAACCAGCTTTCCGTGAAGTAAGAAGCGGGCGCTTTGTCGCCTGTCATTTTGTAGATTAATGAGGAGCCATTTATGACTCGGTTGTTTGGAATCGCAGGTGTGCAAATGTCGGTCTCGCCCTTTGATGCGCAGGGGACAATAGATAAAATGTCTGACGTTGCGACGAATATCGCGAAAGGCATGCCGTGGGTAAACATGGTTGTGTTTCATGAATTGATCGTGCCGGGGCTGGTTCAATTTCTTACACCCGCAGATAAGGATTGGCATCTGAAAAATTCAGAGACAATCCCTGGTCCGCTGACCGACCGCTTGTGTGCTCTGGCGCGAAAAACTCATCAGTGGCTTGTGCCCGGCTCCATGTGGGAACGCGACGGCGATAAAATTTATAACACGGCTATTGTCATTTCACCGCAAGGGGAGATCGTCACAAAATACCGCAAGATGTTCCCGTGGCTTCCTTATGAAGCGGGCACATCGGCGGGGAATGAATTTTGCATTTTCGATATTCCAGAAGTGGGGCGTTTTGGTTTATGTATTTGGTACGACATGTGGTTTCCTGAGGTGGGGCGCACCCTGGCATGGATGGGCGCGGAGGTAATTATTCAGCCCACACTCACGCCGACCTCTGACCGTGAACTTGAACTGGTGATGGCACGCGCAAACGCCATGTTCAATCAATGTTATTTTGTGAGCGTTAATGGAGTTGGTACCTGGGGCGGGGGACGCTCCACCATCATCAATCCTGATGGACGCGTGCTACAGGAAGCATCCACCAACCAAACATTTATGACCGAGTTGATCGACCTTGATCACACTACCCGCTCACGTGAATACGGCACATTGGGATTGGCGCAAACTCTCAAACAACTGCGTGACTCAGGACACACATTCCCACTATATCAAGATGGCGCATTACAAAAGGGAAGTTTTGAAAAACTTGGACCTCTAAAATTTTATCGTCAATCAGATCATTTGAATAACCGCTAATTCATTTTAAGATGAATTAGCCGCTTTTCGTAGACGGGTGACTATTTTATTTTCGGCAGGTGGGTGGTCTGCCTGCCTGCCATATCGTTTTCTTTTGCCAAAGGAGATAATATGAAAAGACCCGTTTTTTCTTTTATACTGACGTTGTTTCTTATTGTTGCGATTGTGATGGATATAGCCACAATCGGCAGTTGATAATTTTGAAGGTGGGGGATATGGTAGAGTAGCTGTACTGTTTTCTAAGGGGAATTTACCAAGATCGTGACCCTGTTCATCGGCACCATTTTAAATCCGATACGCAGCCGAACTGATCTGGTTGTAGAAAATATATTGTTGCGCCAGCAATTGATCGTGTTGAATCGCCAGGTCAAGTGACCGCGACTAACCCAACCCTGATCGTTTTCTCATGGCGTTTCTATCGCACTTTACTGCGTTCTGGAAATAAGCCTTACATATTTTGTTCAACCGGATACTTTGTTACGCTGTAAAGTTCGCAATGATCGCGAAGAAAAGCTTTGCGGTGAAAATGGGCGAATGTATGGTAGGGAATTATTGTTGTAACATTCGGTTTAGTTCAGCAACATCGCTGGTGCGCGCCCGCAAACTGCGCGTGAGCATCTGGATCGTACCCATTGCCACTTCTACATAATCGGTCATTAGATCGTAATAGTGAGCTTGGGTAAGGCGGAGCACAGTCGTATCTTCCAGCGCGTGGATGGTGGCTGTGCGTGGAGCAGAATCCAGAAGAGAGAGTTCGCCAAAAACTGCACGCTCACCAAGCTCATTGAGTATGCGTTCGTTATCCAACACCGCTACCCTTCCATGCACGATCACATATAAACTGTCACCTGCTGTGTCTTTTTCAATTACATTTTCCCCCGCCCGTACTTCAATTTCTTCGAGTAGATCTGCAAGCTCCGCGAGAGCTTCGTCTGGTGTGCTGGCGAACAGGTTGATGGATTTTAAGATAATGACACGTTCAATAATGGAAAGCATGGATGACTCCTTTTCTATCCGCTTTACAAGGCGGACCACCATCGTTTCGTTTGAATTTAATAAAGATATGACCGCCTGATCGCTGCCAGACAAACCAGACTGTACAGCCACTTCTAATGCAGTTGCCACAACCCAGGGAGATTCAAGTGCAAGTTTGCTGGAAAGGATACTCATGATCCGTCCACCTTTCGCGGTTGTGTCCTGGGAATACAAAGCGCCCATGTTCTTTAGCCGTTCTTTTTCAGGGAAATCTTCGATCAGGGGAATGAAGCCTGTCTTGTGGGCGCGTGACAAGATCGAGTCCATCACTTCAATCGCGTACGCGTGTTGGTTCGTATCATTTCGTGAAAAGGACTTGCGTGCCCGATGAATGGACCTTGAGTCGTAAATAAACCCAAAAAGATAGAACAGGCGGTTGCGAGTTTGTTCCAGGTCATAACGCAGCGCACGGATCAATATTTCGGTTTTCGTTGAAACCTCGAGTTCGATTAAACAAGACAACAACCACGCAGCGCGTTGGGTCTCGTTTTGTATTTGTTCCTCAATGCGTGGAGTAAATTCGTCTTCAGAAATAAATTTGCAGGTGTGGAGCGCAATGAGCACGCCCGAGCGCAGGCTGGTGTTTGGGTAATCAATTAACTTTTTGAGTTCGTTGATCGCGGCATCGCCTTTGATATGTGTACAAGCGCGCACAAGCCGTATTCGGATTCGGCGGTGGAGCAGACCATTTGTAATGCCTTGCACGATTTCAGGCAGCGCTATTTTACCGCCTGCCACAAGTGCAGAAAATGCGGCGCTGCGTGTGTTGGGAACACCAAGCGCAGAGATAACCACAGGCCACAGACTTGCATGCTTTATCCTGCCTGCCGCATGTAGCGCCATGATGCGCACAGATGGATCTGGATCGCCAAGCAGAGGCAAGAGGATATTCGCCAGCGTGGATTTGCCGATCTCTGCGATCAGGCTAGCTGCCTCATTTCGTTCCTGTGTAGACTGTGAGCCTGCCAGCGCAACCAGACGTTTTTTTGCGGCTGGAAAATCCTCTGCTTCATGTCCGCGTAACAAACCGATCAATGCGCCGCGTTGAATGGACGAGTCTGGTGACTCCAACAGGCCGGCATTCTTTTGGCTTATGGCAGTCAGCGTACTTGCCAAAGCCTCGCGGACGGCTGGTTCGGTCTCCAGTTGGAGTTGACGTTTGATGGCAGGTAATGCTTTAAGGATACGCAAACGCTCGATCCGTTGAATGGCATTTACGCGGATTTGCGGGTGTGAAGAATTGATCAACTTCATGGTTGACCCTGAGAACGATGCGTGTCCGCTTTGTTCGAGCAAGTCGAGTGCGTAAATTACTTCGTTGGGATGCGGGCTTTTCAAGGCATTTTTCAATAATTGATAACTGGCCATATCCATAATCGCGAGACCGTTATCGCCAAAGCGGTGTTTGTGTAATGCGTCTGTCAGCGCAACAGGATAGGCACGGATCAGTAGTAAGCTCACGATGACCCATGCTCCTGCGATCGCCAGATAAACATAAGCTAGTTGGGTTGCGTCAAACTTGAGGATAGTGTTGAACAAAAGTAACAAGCCGCCAGCCAGCCCGATGGCCAGTGGTTGAACAATGCCCTCGGCCATGGTTTGTACACGCGCCCGTTCTTTTTCCTCGATGGGCTGATAAAGCACGGCGAAGGCAGATTGGTCGAGAGAGAAACCGACCCCTTCGTTGGTAAACTTTCCCGCGATGGCTGCCCAAAATAAGATAACGAGCAGGGAGTTATCTACCATGCCGGTAATGGCCAGTATGGCGGTTAAGAGAATTGTCAGCGTGGGAGTGGTTAATAATCCGGCACGCATGCCGAAGCGCGAAATGATCCGTCCTGTTAGAAAGACATCTGTGATGAATCCAAGTATTCCAACTGCGCCAAAGAAACTTCCAATAAATCCTGCCATTGCGGCTGAATCTGGGAATTGAAGCGTGGCGCGGTCGTAAAAAATATTATCCAGAACAAAGTATGCCACGCGCCATAAGGCGATGAGGGCGAAGATCAGAACAATGTATTGTTTACGGAATAAACTCCATACAGAAGCTGGTTTGGATTGCTGGCTTTCGCTGACTGCGTGCGGCGGCGCAGAGACACGCGGATTGACGCGCAGGATCGCAAGCTGGAACAGGAAGGCTAGCAGGACGCAGATGGCGACAACCACATACAGATTTTCAGTTCCGAATAAATTAACCAGTGGGGTTGTGAATGGACCAAAGACAACATACGCAAGCCATGACCCTGCGTTCATTAAGCCGAAGATGCGCTTGCCCTGGCGTATGTCGAAGATATTGCCTGCCAGAGTCCAGAACGCCATCACAGACAGGTTGATGAGAGTCTGTGACCATACGGGAAGTGCCAGCATCAGCCACTTTGAGGCTGTAAACGCCAACCCAATACGGAGCATGACCGTGCCGAACAGGATAAATAAAAGGCACAGGACGAGAAAGCGAGCCAATGAGGTTCGTTCTGAAATTTTTAGAAACAGGGCGGTGATCGAAGAGACAATAACCGCAATGCCTAAATAAACATAAGGCATTGCGGTGGTGTCCCATGATCCAAAGAATAATGCGAGAGATGCAGACTGCACCAGGAGCATGGCTGCGCCCATAAAAAAATAATGGGCAAGCATCAGGGCTACGTTGCGCCCTTCTCCAGGGCGAATGTTGAGAAGGCTCATCAGGCGGGTTTGCATTTCGGACTTATTTTATCCTAAAAGAGAGTTGCAGGACGATTTAAGCCCTGTGCTGGCTACTTGGCTCATCTACTCGGAATTGGATATAGCCACAATCGGCAGTTGATAATTCAGAAGAAGTGGGTGATATGGTAGGATATCGGTCACCCCCAGGAAAAGGATCATGAATTCAGCTTGTGAATAATCAGCCTTCATTTATTATATTCTTAATCGCAGTAATTGTCTTGTGTCTGCAAATATTTTTCCAATCCAGATCGATCTTGAAGTGGTTCACTAGCTCAAAAAAAATCAAGCAAAGCACCAGCTCCGCGCGTGCTGAAACCGAGGAGTGAGAAGGATTGTCCGCAATGTCGGAAAGCACGTGAGTCTGGTGAGGCGTCTTCTTTTGCGCGTAGTCATATTCCATAGGTTGAGAAGAAAAGCAAAAGAGGGAGAAGAAAGACGGTCTGTACCCGACACCAGTTCTGTTCGAATCCCGATTGCGACTACTATCTGATTGCGGATGAGAAGATCCATGCGCTGGTGGGGGATGGCAAGCATGGGAAATACGAGGACATCCAGGATCTGATCTGTCAGGCGTGTCGAAACAGACTACCCGCATCTACAACAATTTCTCTTGTGTTACACTCCATTTTGACCTTCCTCGGTTTTCATTTGGCGTCGCAACTCCAAATTTACCGAACTTTAAGAAAGCCCTGGGGGGATTTAGTTAAAGTCGAGACAATTGTCCACTCATGTCACAAGTTTTGTTGCATAAAGCGGATTAAGTAGCCAGCACAAGCCAGCACAGGACAAGCGCAAAACAAATAAAAAGGGCAACCACAAGGGTCGCCCTGCAGAATTACACGATCACATTCGGTATTATTGGCTGGTAATCGGGAAATATCTCATTTACTGCGGGGTTATTCAATCTCTTGGTCAAAATCTCGGAAAGCACATCGCGGTAATCGGTGGTGACAGCCAAATCACCTGGACCGATGAGTTGATCATCCGCCATTCCCGGCCATTGCCCGTAGACTTTGCCACCGTTTACATTTCCACCTATGACCATCATCATACTGCCGTGACCATGATCCGTGCCGAGGCTTCCATTTTCGGAGGCACGCCGTCCAAACTCGGACATAGTGACGGTGGTCAGTTGATTCATGTGGTCAGCCATATCGGCGTGGAAAGCGGCGAGTCCTTCGGCGAGGTCCTTCATCAGGTTAGGCATCAGTCCGTTGGCGGAACCTTGCGCGAAGTGCGTATCCCAGCCGCCGAGGTCAATGGCTGAGACTTCGAGTCCCACCTCCGCTTTGATGAGCATGGCGGTTTGTTTGAGTGCCATGCCAAATTCAGTATCAGGATAGTTGGGAGATTGGTAATTGGCGGGGTCAAGTTTTTGCAGGGTATCCATGATGGACAAGGTATCTTGTCCCAACGCATCATCCTGATAGACCGTGTTCAATGCGGCGCGCATTTGCTGCAAGGCACGCGGATCACCGCCGAGGTGGAAATCTGCGATGGAACGCAGGGCAGAGGCGGGGACTGATCCACTTAAACTGCGCTGAGGACGTGTGCCCATTCCCACCGCACGCAAGGGAGATGAGTTGCCTGTGTTCAATGTCGCGAGGTGACGTCCGATCCAGCCTGAGGCTGGTCCGCGTTCGTCGTCCACACCGCGCTCCATGAGTTCCATGGCTTTGAAGTGACTGCGCGATTCGTCTGGCGCTCCGCAGGCATGGATAATGGCAAGCTGTTCGCTTTGCCATGCTTCGATCAAGGGACGCATGGTGGGATGAAATCCGAAGAAACCATCAAGGTCAACGGCACGGTCTTCTTTCTTTGCGCTTGAGTCATCGGGTCGGGCAATGCCAAGCGATGGGCGCAATTGATAATATGCATCTTCACCATGCGGCACAACCATGTTGAGCACGTCTGCTGCGCCACGGAGAAAGACAACGACGAGTGTATCTCCGCGCGGGGCGGTGTTAACGGGAGCAAAGGAAAGACGTGGAAGCCATGTGGGGAGGGTTTGGGTGAGCATTAAAAAAACTCCATAATTCGTAGTAACGACTTTAGTCGTTGCCAAAAGAGCGACTGAAGTCGCCACTACATGATCAACGCCATTGAAATGCAGGCGAGGCAATCACACTCGCGGCGATGATCTGCAGGGTCTCTTCGTCGGTGGCGCCTGCTGCTCGGACGGTATCAATCAACCCGTCGCGAGCGGAGCGCTCTATGGGGGCGCCCAATAATAGAGATGTAAGCGAATCTACATCGTCTTGTAAAATGCCAGTAGATGAGACGTCCAATAAAGAATTGAGATCGTGCTTTGTGCTTTTGAGTTCGTTGCGAATTAACGCGAACGCAAATTGCCAGCGCGGCATCAGGTTGCCCTGCCATGCCGCGCTGTAGTCGGGGTAACCATCGGGCGTGGGCCAGTTGAAATAAAGCTGCCCCATGCGAAGCAAATGTTCGTTGATCGCAACGGCATCAGTTTCGGCGTTGAGCATACGGAGCGAAGACAGAACAAAATTAGCCGGGCGCTTATATTTTGGTTGAGCCAGCGCGAGACCTTCAAAAAGGATGACTCGCAAAACAGATTTGATATCGCCTTTGGTGTTAATAAAAGTTTGCGCGGCTTTTTCGATGAGTGCTTGCGGAGGATCATCGGCGATGAAGCGACGCGCGAGTTTGGTGGAAATAAATTTTGCAGTGGATGGATGCGCGACCAGCATCTCGATAACCTGCTCCGCCTCTGCCTGACCCGACGACTGGATCGAAAGACCCAAAACATTTTTCTCACCTGTGTCATGCAGGTCATCCTTGAAGACGAAATCTCCAAGCCAAAAATGTTCCTTCACATTCCAACCCGTGAGACAACGTGCAAGTTCCATCACGTCTTTTTGGGTATAGCCGCCGTTCACGCCAAGCGTGTGAAGTTCCATGAGTTCGCGTGCGTAATTCTCGTTCGGGTGACTTTTCTCGTTGGCTTGATTGTCGAGATATATCATCATCGCTGGCGAATGGGACGACGCCCAAACAAGATCGCGGAATGAACCAAGCGCATGTTTGCGGATCACTTCGCGGTCATCGACTGTTTTGAGATAAAAGCCGTTTCCCTTTTCGATGAAGATGTTGAAGTGGTCACTCCAGAATTCAACCATGATCTCGTAGAGTTGGCGCTTGCTGTATATCTGGCGCATGAGCGTGGCTTGACGCAATTCATTCGGAATGGACTCGCGGTCATAGCCGTCGAAGAGTTGATTGCTGATGCCTTCGAGTTCGTTGGCTGCCTTCTTCAAGGTTTTGAAAGGGACAAGCTGCAAATCGCAATCGAAGTCATTGATGGATTCAAAATCAAGCTGTTCCTCGATCCATGCCTGCAAGCCGATCTCAGTGAAGCGGGCGCGTTCTTCCACACGCGGACCAAAGGTCAGGCGGTTCAGCGCGAGGAAGTCAGCGGCGGGAAGCGCAGTCCATGGGACGGCAGGCAGGTCACCCGCAAGTCTGCGATAAACGGGAGCGCAGGAAGATAATGCCGCGCTGGCGGTGACAAGGGCAGAGAGTTTGAGAAAGTCACGTCGGGAAAGTGTCATGTGATTACCGATTATCAGTTTTTGTCGTCAACCGCAGGGAATGAAATTGCATGATGGAAATAGCAAGGGGAATGCAACCCGCAAGGATGTGAGCAGCCACCCCGGAGGTTGAGAGAGAAGTGTCCAGACCGATAACATCAAGGCATATTTCAGGACAGGGTGAAGCACATGCCTCTGGGGTGGTTTCATGCTCATCAATGCTGGCGAAAGTATGAATCCATAAAAGATGAAGATCGGCGGCGCGAAGGTGAGGAATCCAAACAACTCTTTTGGAAGCAAATAAATGATTCTCTCAGAGAACAATCCAGTAAAACCGATCAGACAGAACATCTCCCATTGTGTGAATTGAACGCGGGAATAGAGCAGCCAGGTTGCCAGAATCAAACCTGTAAAGGCTAAAACATTGAACGCCCAGAACTGTCCGATTCGCTGGATAAATATCCAAAAATTAAACCCTTCGCTAAGGTGGTTGAATAGTGCGGAGAAAGTCTCTTCAAACAACACCATCCCATAGGCTAACAGGAAAAATTTCAACCAATCTGGTGCACGCCAATTTTGCAGAGCGGTGGTTACCCGATGGCGGAAATGCCATAGCGGCACGCAGCAAGCGATCAACCAATAGGGAACAAGGAATTGCCATTCAAACTTGGCAATCTGTAGCAAAGTGATGGAAACTATGCTCAGAACAAGCCAGGTCATTAGGATAATGCGAGCGATTTTTCCCGGGGCAGATATATGATTTTGTGTCGGTTCGATAGTCGTCATGGTTAATGGGTAATTAGTGGATAGAAAGTAATGAGTGGAATGTGGGTGATGAAAGAAGAAAGAGGTTAGGCTTGAGTGGGGAATAATTTATGGAATATCAGCATGGAATGAATCCCAGGTTTGCAGGGCGGGTTTCGGTGTGCCGTCTTTTTCGCGCAGCCCTACGTTCACGAAGAAACCAAATGTTTCAATATCAGCTTTGCCCATACCTTGCTTTCGGAAAAAGGAGGCATACGAGTTTTCGTTCAAATCATCCAACAGCAGGTAAATCCAAAAGTCAAGACGGTCGCCGAGTTGAGTATGGATGGCGTTGAGATAGTCAACCTGGTCTTGAGGTTTGCCAGAAATATTCTTTGTTTCGCGAGAGACGAATCCGCCTTCGGCAACAGCCAGAGGCTTGTCGGTGCGCGTGAGAAGTGGAGCATAATAATCGGCGGGGATGTCACTGCCTGATTTGAATGCGATGAACGGATAGGATGAGATCACCCACAGATCAAGCTGTGGCTCGAAGATTTCGATCTGTTCCCATTTAATTTGGTAAGGAACACCAGAGGTATCGAAACCTGCGATGCTATTCATCTGCTCCCATTGAAAGGTGACGAACACTTTTGTTTCAGGTGATTCCGCTTTAATGGCGGCATACGTTTCGCGGTACAGGCTGAGGAAGTTTTCAAAGTCTTCGGGATGAGCCTCGGCATAGGTGTTGATCTCGGAGGCAAGCCCCAGATAACGCGGTTTGAATTCGCGCAGGATTCTCAGGGTAAAGTTCAAGTATGCCTTGCGGACTTCTGGCGTGGAAAAATTAGCGCCATTCCATTCAACCGGCAACCCTGAAAACTCACGGCGATTGAATCCATTCAGCGGGTCAACAACGTAGATGGAATCGAGGTTGTTCGCAAGCGCCAGAGTCTGGGCGTTTTTCATGTCGGTGATTTTTTGAGATTCAACGTCCACACCTTCGGCGAAGTCTGCCCACGGGATATTTTCCTGAACAAGCGCTACATCTGCGTGCTGACCCATGGCTTTGTAGGTCGCGAAGACACTGTCTAACGAGACCTCGGGCGGGGTGGGAAAAAATCCGTAGGCGGTGCGTCCGCTCTCGAAGATTGAAGCCTCGGGGGTATAGGTTGGGCTGGGAAAAAGGGATGCGCTTTGTCCACATGCCAGGCTGACAAGTAGAATCAGCAGGGCTGGGTAAAGAAGGCGGGAGCGAAACAAAGGGATCATTTGTCTTTATGCCTGTGAAGGAGAAGTGACGACAGAAACAGGTTGGATCTTTTCACGCGGCATCCAGTTGAGCAAGGCAAAAGCTGTTGCACCAAAGGCAATGATAAGCATGGGAATCCAGACGAAAAGCCAGCCAATCAGCGGGAAGAATGCAGCGAGTTCGAGGATGACTGAACCGCGAATAAATCCATTTAAAGCTGAGAAGTTACCTTGGCTTGCGAGTCTCTCGCCCAAATGTGCGGCGATGCCTGCCGAACCGATTGAGGAAAGCGCCAATGCCGCTGCAAGCAGAATCCAGCCGATGAATTTTGTAGGACCAAATGGAAGCGCAAGTAAAATGACAACAGGGATGGCGACAGCGACGATGATGGCAAGTCCCATCCAGAAGGTTCGCATGGGAGTCTTGTCCACACGGATTTGGGCGCGGGAAATCAGGGATGGGAACAACAGCCACCAAGCGGTGAGCATGGCGGGGAACGCGACCCCGATGATGAGCAGGATGAAGAAGATAGCGGATATATCAGCCATTGGAAATGTCCTTTCGTTTTTTTTAGGTTATAAGAGATACAGGGATGGGTGGAGAAAAGTTGCAAGGAATAGGAAATAGTGAATGGGGAATAGGAGTTGCTTAACAACGAAGACGCGGAGCACACAGAACAAAAATCTCTGTGAACTCCGCGTCTTCGCGGTTTATAAATTATTGTCAGGCAGGATTTTATTAAGCAGGCGTTTCGCGTTGAAAGAGTCCAAGAATAAATGCGCCGATGCCGACAAAACCAACGTATGGAAATAGCAAAAACCAACCAACAACAGGCAAGGCGCAGGCAAATGATAGGACAACAGTTCCGTATATATTTCGCTTTAATGCATTTGATTCGGGAAAGATTCTTTCGCCTAGAATATTTGCCATTCCCGCCAAGCCAAAGCTCAGGACCCCAGACAACAGTGCGGCAAGGGTAAGCGTGGGAATAAGCAAAATGCCCCGAATTACCGAAGAGACTCTGTTTGCATTTCCATCGGTTATTGTGAAGAGTACGATTAGGATCACTCCAAAGAACATGAAGTTGACAAAGCCCACGCCAAATGCGCGTCCTGGCATTTGACTAATGACTCGCTGGGTCTTCGTAATACGGTTGGTAAATAATGTGCCAATAACAAGAAAGTATGCGGCGAGGGCAATGGTCAGCAGGATGATGATGAAAAAGATACGAAGGATGTCGGTCATGTGTGGTCTCCTAGCGTAGGGGCGGATCGCGATCCGC
>CAMCQT010000080.1 GCA_945877125.1 Candidatus Brevifilum fermentans
CAGGCTGCGGCTACCCAGGTAGTTTCTCGTTCAAAAATGCTTTTTGTGAAACCCGTCAGACCGATCAATGCTAAAAGTCCAATCCACCAGCCCAGGACTGGCGCTGCTTCGGTTCCACCCATCGCCATGGCAAGGGTATATAACATTACAACCAATTGCGACATTCCCCAAAAGATATTATTGGGGAGGTATATCAAACGCCCGGCTTGAAGATAGGCTTGAGGAATGGTCAGGTGATAAGTTAGGGCATCAAAATGGAGAGGGGGCGCGAGAGCCTCAAGATATTGATAGATTAATATGGTCACAGTTAAGAGAAGCGCCACACGGCCAGATTTTCCCGTTTCGTGCCATACATTTTTCAAATCCTGGAAAGACCTCCACCAGAGAAGAATCCCCTTTCTGAAAAAAAAGATGGCGGCTATTATAAAAATCCAGAGCGTAAAATTGATACCAACCGTCACGGCAATGACCAGCACAGAAACGCTGATGATTCCCATGCCAAGAGCGCTGGCAAGCACAGCTTGTATAAGCGGAGAAAAACCTTGTTGTCGCAGTCTGGTTGACATGCCAATTCCGCCCGCAAGGGAAAGAATTGTGACCGCAGTCAGAGTGCGCCAGATAATCAGCAGTACGCCCACTAATTCTTCGGGCAAAAAAGGTTTGTGAACGTAGCCATATCCAAGAAAAATTACAAGCAGCCAGCAGAAAGAAAACAGGCCGACAAAAATTATCGTATCGCGTTTATTTGTTTTCAAGGCGCGCTCCTGGTATAGAGATAAAGCCTCACATCATCCAAAGTTTCTGTTGATGTGAGTATAAAGTTCGTGTTTAAGTATTCAATATCTGGATGGGTCTGAAAGCCCTGTGATCTATATTCGTCTATCGATTGCTGGTAGATGATAAACCAAATACGAGCGGCATCTTTGGAAGCAGATTCCATATTTTCGTAATAGGTTAGTCCTAAAATTTTTCGGGTAACTGGAGAAAGTGTATCGGTGGAACTTCCGGGAACATTAATAAGATAACTTTGGGGTAAATCACGGTCAAAATAAAATGAGGGTAAATAGGTAAGTTTATTTGAATGGATGACAGCATCTCCCTGCCCCAGCCTGCTTTGAATACTTTGATCCAGGGCCGCATACGGTCCGTAGGGGAATCCTTTGTAGGCAAGGTGTTGATAAAATCCGATTCCTGCTGACATAAGAATCAGCGTGAAGGCAAAGATCTGAACGGAACGCGGTAGTTTCGTCTGTGTGAAAGCCCATGCGAGCCAGATGCAGAAGATTGCATGAGATGGTAATAATGAGCGTTCCACATAAATGGGTGAGATTTGCGAAGCCAACCACAGCAATAGTGGCGTCATAAATGAAAGAAACGCCAGCCAGAGTCCGCTCTTTGCATGTTCAGATTTTTCTTTTTGAGCACGATAGGTTTGGAAAGCCGCGAGCGTCACGGTCAATGCGGCAAATAATAGACCAGGCAGGAGTAAATTATCGGGGAGTGGCAAGTGAGGCAGATATATCAGAAGGAGCGTAAAAATCTTTTCGAGTCCTGGTCTCTCGATCCAAAAACTGGATGTGACTTTAGAAAGCTGTGCGGGGACATGAATCAGCCAGGGGGAGTACAAGGCAAGGGCGGCGAATCCAGCCCAAACGAGGGAGCGAAGCGTTTTCCAGTCGCGTTGAAAAACAGGCGTGAGCGCCAGCGGGATCAAATAAAAGGCGGCGAGATTGTGGGTGTATTGCGCGAGCGCGGCGGCAATGCTAAATAAAATCCACTGGCGTTTGAGGAGGGCAAGGGTGGCGAGGGTCAACCAGAAGGTCAGCAAAACATACATGCGGATTTCCACCCCGTAGTGAATTTGAAACGGCAGAATGGCGGCTAGGAAGGCGGAGACAAGCGCAGTCTGCTCGTCGAATAAATGGCGGGCAATTAGGTAAAGAAAAGCAACGATGCCAAGCGAGAGGGCGATGGATAGCAGTCGGACGACAGCCAGCGAATTGCCAAAGAGTTGAATCCAACCCCAGAGCGCAAAATAATACGCGGGCGGATGTTCCTCGGCGGCGGAGGAGTCAGCGTCTGCAGTAAGCGTGCCGCTGAGAATTGCAGCGGGACCTTGCTCGGCGAGTAGAATCGAAAAAGCTTCGTCGTACCAAATGGGACGGGCCGAAATCCCCACCAACCGCAAGACCAGGGCAAACGCCAAAATGAGAATAAGTTTTGTTTTAGAGTTCATTTTTACCCGGCCTATTTTCGCAAAATGATGGAGGTCTCGTCTTGATAAAGAACTCGCCAGTGATTTTCAGTTTCGAGTGCCTGCGCGAGTGGAGTGCCGTTTGAAACAAACACCCAGTCTATTTCATAATTTTTTAGTTTGGCGTCCCAATCGTTCTGCGCGTTCAGCATTTGGTTATAGTCTCGCGCCAACGCCTCGCCGTAAAAATCTGTCTGGCTGTCTATAAAAACAAGTTGATGCGGCCAAAGCCGCTGAAGCAAATAACCGCCCCAATTAAATTCGTTGAACATATTTCCAGACTGCGGATTTGCTTCCAGCCAATTGACCGCCGCCACAGGAAAAACGCGCGCATTAAATTGATTGAAGGAAGAATTCGCCTGCGCCTGATACCTGGAAAACAGGATGACCGCCGCAAGGATTCCTGCAACCTGCCAGATAAATCCACGCAGCGAATTTTCGATCTCGGCCAGCCGCGATTCGATTTTTATCCAAACTGGAAATTGATCCAGTATTCTTCGGGCAGATGCGGCAAGAATGGGCGTTGCAACAATTGCGAACAAGGGGATATTTCTCGCCATCAACAGGCTGAGCGCCGCAAACCCTGCCAGCGAAAATAGATGACCCGTGGGCAAGCGAAAACCAATTAAAGCCGTGAGCAGGAACGAGAGAATTATTAAAACCAAAAAGGGAAGCATCCCAGATCGGTGAAAATCAGGAGACATGGTTTCGATGGTCTGGCTCAAAATATAGACGCTTGAATTTCCCAGCAACGCCCGCCAATTGCCCCAACCATCTGGCGTAATGCAGGATGCCGCCAGAGATAGCAAGCCAATAACCAGAAGTTTTTTTCCAACTTCGGCGGTTGCCCAATCTTTTTTTAGCCAGTAATCCACCAGCCAGCCCGCAAGATACGCCGCCCACGCCAGCAAACCAAACACAAATCCACCGTGCAGGTTTGCCCAAAACAGCATAATAAGCGGAAACTGCCAGAGCGGAATTTTTTCGGCGCTTCGCATCCGTTCCAATCTTCCAAGCCAGACTGTCAAAAATAGAAAAGTAAACACATGCGGACGCGGCAGCCAATGGACACTGCCTGCGGCGGCCGCGAGAATTGCCAGAATAATTGTCGGCAGGGGCAATCCACTGCGGCGCGTTGATTCGGCGTAAACCAGCGTAAATGCGCCTGCAATCACCAGCGCGGTGAAAATCACAACCCCGTCCAAACCTAAAATGCGATTAGCCAATGCAAAGAAGATTTGCGAGAGCCATTCGTAAGGCGGGCGTGACTCGCCATTTTTTGTATGGGAAAAAATATCGGTAGTGGGAATTTCGCGCTGTTCAAGAATATATTTGCCAATGACCAAATGCCGCCCCAGATCACTGTCAATACCGAGCATTTTGGGACCCAGCAACACGGCTCCGCAAAAAACAGCCAGGAAGAAAATTGCTTGAAAACGTGGCAGGAAATATTTCATTTGACTGATTTTAACGGCTCTTCGGGTTTAAGTGGGTTGAACTACAGAGTGCATGGAGATCGCTGAGAGAGCGTTTCTTAAGTCCAAGTTTGTAAGAGAAAAGAGCATTAACCACACAGCGCGCAGAGGTCACGGAGATTTTTTAATAGTTTTTTCTCAGTGATCTTCGTGATCTCAGTGGTAAAAGCCTTTAAGAAACACTCTCTGAGAGTGTTTCTCTAGGTAAAAAAAGATGACAGTCACTTTGCAAGTGACTGTCATCTTGGACTAACAATGCTTTATTCACCTAAATAATCGCGCAGTTTCCTGCGGATGGATGGGTGTCTTAAGCGGCTCAAGGCTTGTGCTTCGATCTGTCTGACACGCTCGCGAGTAACGCCCATCTTGCGTCCCACCTCTTCGAGTGTGTAGGCTTGCCCATCGAGCAGTCCGTAACGCAATTGCAAAATACGGACTTCGCGCGGAGGCAACCCATTCAACACTTCGCCAAGATGTTCGCGCAAGAGATTGTACGTGGCGGTCTCATCAGGCGGGGGAGCCTCATCATCTTCAATGAAGTCACCGAGCACCGAATCTTCTTCATCATCGGTAGGCGTCTCCAATGAAAGCGGACGACGCGCCACCTGGATCATATTTTCGACTTTCTTGGGCGGAACATCCAATGCAACGGCAAGTTCATCCACGCTGGGTTCACGGCCTAAGCGCTGGGTCAGTTGATGCTGCACACGCAGGAGTTTGTTGATCTGATCTCCCATGTGAACAGGCACGCGGATGGTGCGTCCCTGATCGGCGATGGCGCGGGTCACAGCCTGACGAATCCACCAGGTTGCATAGGTCGAGAACTTATGTCCACGGCGATAATCAAACTTCTTTGTCGCGCGGATCAGACCAATGTTGCCTTCCTGAATAAGATCAAGGAATGGCACGCCGCGTCCCATGTATTTCTTGGCAACCGAAATTACCAAACGTGAGTTCGCGGTGATCAGATGTTCGCGTCCGGCCCAGCCGTCTTCAATTGACTGGCGGAGTTCCATGCGGCGTTTGGTGGCAACAGCGCCATGAGCAAGTTCCTCGCGGGCAGAACGTCCGCGCTCAATACGCTGAGCAAGCTGCACTTCCTCAACCGCATTCAACAACGGCACACGGCTGACTTCTTTGAGGTACAAGCCAATCGTATCGTCGGTGTCGATATTTGCCAGATAATCGTCGAGTGAAGGGTCGATCTCAGGTTCTTCAACTTCGCCGCTTTCCTCCACCGCAACCAATTCATCTTCTGACGGCTCAGGGGTAATGGTATCTTCCTGGAAAGGAATACCGGCGCTTAATAAAGCTGAAAAAGCCTCTTCAAGTTGCTCCACATCCTGTTCTGCTTCGGGGAAGAAGTGCAGGATGTCATCCAGCGTTACAAAAGATTTTTGGCGGCCCAATTCAACGAGCCGCGCAATAGCAGGAAATTCTTCTTCGTCATCAACAATCAAAATTTTCTCTACGTCCATTTACACATCCAGCTTTCAAAAAATATTTACCAACAATTCGCTAAATCAGAATACACTTTTTTAACGTGAAAAGCAATACATATCCACCTTTCAGACGCTTTGCAATGCTCTTGTATTACAAAGGTTAAATGTCCCGCAGGTGGTAAGCCTGCGGGATGTTGTGTATCACCAACTTGTATAAACCACTTATGGTACGGGGGTAGAAACTGCCTCAGTCGCTGGAACAGGCGTCAGCGTAGGCGGAAGCGCAGTGGGCGTGGGCGTATTCAGATAGGGCGGGAAAAATCCAAGCTGCACAAGTGAGTCGATTCCGCTCAAGTCTGTAACCAGCATTTTATCTTTATTAACGCGCACGTAGTAGCCGCTGTTTGTAGGCGTGGCGTCCCCAACTTCCAGTGTGTGTTTTTTGCCGCCACTGAATTCAATCGTGATGATATAGGCGGGTTTATCAAGCCCAAAGATTTCTGGCTTTCCAGCATTGATTGGACTAATAACCTGCAAAGCGGATACCTGAGCCGCCGCCGCTTCAACCAAGCCTTGATTTGCTTCGGCTTCGAAGGGCATTTCTATCGCCCAGGCATTTTCTGCGTTACGCACCACTTTGACAGTCTCGCCATCAGACGGCTTGATCTCAATGCTTGAGATACTGCCATCCTCAGCAAATATATAAGTCGTTTCGCTGGCTGGAGTTACGGTTTCCAAGGCTGTTTTTTCTTTTTCACGGTTGAGGTAAACAGTGAAGCCGATCAACGCGACCAGTAAAAGAACGGCAAGCCATGTACCTGCGCCAAAAATGGGCTTTCTCTGTCTGATGCTAACTGTGGGCACGGGCGCTGCCTCGGTGACAATTGGCTTTGCCTTTTTTACGGCTGTTCGCCGCGGTTTTGCTTTTGGTGTACTTGTTTGTGTTTTGCCAGCCATAATTTTAGCCTCTCTTACGGCGTGCAAGCCAGGAGGATACACCGGCAAATACCACCAAGCCAGGCAAAACAAGTACAGCTAAGATGATCATAATAATAAAGCCTGCATTGGTGGGCGGAATAAAGGTACGCAGGGTTTGTTCGCGCGGAGTGATTTTTAACAGGTCTTCCTGTTCGGCGGCCCAATCTACCGAGTTGATGAACATGTTGCCATTGCCATACGCATCAAAGCCGTCACTGGTGGCAAAAAGTGAGTTACCGAATACAACCACACGCCCGGTGGTTACGGCGTTCTCACCCGCTATTGCAAGGTTCAAGGGGCCGGGGGTATCTTTTTCTGGGTCAAAAGTTGGCTGTTCTCCACCTGAGACCAACTCAGTTTCACCCCATGACTGGTCTGTGGTCATAATGATCGGGGTCTGGGTGACATTTTCAACTTCACCAGCAATGTTCAAGCTTCGTGCCTGCGGAAGGATGACGATGTAATTTTGGGTCAGATTCTGTGTGATCGGGTGTTGCCCAATTTGCGAAGAAACTGCCTGGAGCGGATTTTGTGTGTTGACGAGGTCAATCACAATATCATCGTTAAGGGTGATGCCCCAGTCAGAAGTCAGGTATTTGGCAAGCGGGTCAGAAGCTGTACCGAATTCTGTAACATCGGTGGGGTCTTCCATCACGACCAACGAGCCGCCTGCGTCAACATATTTCTTGAGCAAAGTCACCTCTGAACTGGCGAGGGGTTTCAACGGGCCTGCGACGATGATTGCCAGCGCGTCTTCAGGAATGCTGTTCGTGGTAAGCAGGTTCAGTGTGCCAACCGTATAATTTTTTGACTCCAAAGTGGTTTGAGCCATTGAAAAATTAACCTGACCGCTTGGGTCAAGCGTGGGTTCACCGTGACCTTCAAGGAAGTAGACCGTGCGCGGCTCTGGGCTAATGATACGGATCAGGGTGCGGGTAAGTTCTGATTCGTCTGCGTAGGATGCAATTTCTTTTGTTTCGCCCATCTGGAGCATGATCTTGCCGTCCCCTGTGATACCTGCTTCGCGCGCGGCAATCGGGTCCTGGTCTGGGTTGACAAAGGTGTAGTCAAACTTGCCGCCGCTGTTGGATTTAAACTTAAGCAGGAGTTCATCCGCGCTGGAAGAATCCAGGCTGGTGGTGTAGAAGGCGATGGCTGTCACTTTTTCTGGCAGGGAAGCGAGGGCTTGCAAAGTTTCGGGGGCAAGTGTATTGGATTTATCTTCGGTCAGATCCCATGATTTTGGATTCTGAAAGACAATGTAATTTGCCACAAAAATGATGCCGATGAATGCCAGGGTGAGGATCAGCGAGTTGGAACCGTACCGTGCCTGACGTCCGGTAAAGAAGCGGCGGACAACATCCGGCGCCATGATCGCGTATGCGGCTAATCCGACGATGAGCAATGCAACGCTGATCTGCAATGCAAGGTTGAGTCCATCGGTGTTTTCAAGCGTGAACATATTTATGGCAAGCATGCCTTTGGCCGCGCCGATTAAGCCTGTTGCAACACAGGAAATCAAGGCGAGGATGAGTCCGATAAAGGCGTACTGTGCCGAGGGGTTTTTACTTTTTCCAGCCATTAGCGCCATCTCCGAATTTCAACTGCGGTAGTGCCGGTGAACAAGCCCAACGCAATCAAACTTAAGTAATAAACGATATCTCCCAAATTGATCGTACCGTTATTCATGGATTGAGAGAAATGTGTAGAAAGGCTGAGATAGTTGAGGACATCGCCGCCCTCCTGCAAATAACTCGCGGGCAAGCCGACCATGAACCAGAGGAAGAAGAATAATCCAAGCGTCACGAAGAACGCCGCAAATTGATTTGTAAAAATAGCAGAGATGCCCGTGCCAAGCGCAAGAAGTGCGGCGGATACAAGGATCATGCCAAGATAGGATGAAATGATCACCATCCAGTCTATGCCGGGGGTGACATAATTATTAATGATGATCGGGAAGACAAGTGTCAGCGCGGCAATCGCCAGCACAAACAGCAAGGAACCCAGCCATTTGCCTGCGACCAGTTCAAAGTCACGGATGGGGGCGGTCAGCAATAATTCGAGTGTGCCCATGCGGGCTTCATCAGACAGCAGGCGCATGGTCAAGGCTGGGCTGAGGAAGATCATCAGGAACACGAACAGCCAGTTGATCGGTGAAGTTTCGGGGGCGGGTCCGCCCATCATGGCTTGTTGTGAACTGACAAACATAATCAGGGCAAAATAAATGCCCATTGGCAAAAGGATGGAAAATGCCACAACATACGCCAGCGGACTGTTGAAGTAAGTATCGTATTCGCGTTTCGCGATAGTCCAAATATTTCTCATGGGGTTCCTCTTTATTTCTTTTTGTTATCGGAGCCAGTGAGTTCGAGGAAGATTTCCTCAAGGCTCATGCCGAGCGGGCGCAATTCGATCAGATCGTAGCCTGAGTTGATGACCTGTCTGGCCACTTCGGGGCGCACATCTTTGCCCGAAGCAAACTCAAATTCTACAGAGCCATCTTCCTTGGTTTCCACGCCTTGCACCCCTTTGACCTGCTTGATGGTCTTGGCCAGTTCATCGGCTTCACCGCGCACACGCAAGATGACACGTTCTGCGCCGATCAAACGGGCTTGCAGATTCTCGGTGGTGTCTTCTGCAACGATCTTGCCCTTGTTGATAATAAGCACGCGGTCACATATATTCTGCGCTTCATTTAATAAATGAGTGGAAAGCAAAACTGTGCGATCCTTGCCTATATCTCGAATCAGCTTGCGAACTTCCACAACCTGCCCTGGGTCAAGACCGATGGTGGGTTCGTCGAGGATCAACACTTCGGGTCTATGCAAAAGCGCCTGAGCCAGCCCCACTCGCTGACGCATCCCTTTTGACAGGTTGCCAATGTAGCCATTAGCGCGCTCAACCAGTCCGACCATGTCCAACACTTCATCGACGCGCGCATCCACGTTGGGAATTTTTCGCAATTCGCCCATGAATTTCAAATAATCAAAAACGACCATGTCGGTGTACAGCGGAACAGTTTCGGGCAAATAGCCCACGCGCTTGCGAACTTCGAGTGATTCTTCCACTACATCATAACCCGCCACAATAGCTTCGCCATCTGTAGGCGGCATGTAGCCGGTAAGGATGCGCATGGTTGTGGTTTTGCCAGCGCCGTTGGGACCAAGAAAGCCTACAATTTCACCTTGTTGAGCATCGAAACTCAAATTGTGAATGGCGCGGCGTGCGCCGTAGTCCTTTGTGAGACCACTAACTTTAATCATTGCCTCTCCTTGCAATAAAATTTATAAAAAATGGGGTTTTGACAAACAAAAGACACAGCCAGTAGGCAGTGCCTTTAAAATATCGCCGCTGATTACTATACAATATGTAGAGTCGCAAAGTCAAGCAAGTAACCATCTTCTAATCTAACGCTAATATTCAATATAATATGTCACTGCGAGGAACGAAGCAGTCTCTTCACCAAAACAGGAGATTGCTCACCGCACTGGCGCGCGGCGCAAGTGTCAGGCAAAGAGCGCCCTCGCAATGACATGATGAATTGTTATAATCAGCGCATGACTACACTTCTTTACCAAACCGATGCTTATCTCAAAGAGTTTTCGGCCACGATCACTTCGGTGGATGTCGAAACTCGGGCTGTCGTTCTCGACCAAACTGCTTTTTACCCTGGCGGCGGAGGGCAGCCTTGCGATTTTGGTTCGCTGGAAGTTGCGGGCGTGACCTACCCCGTGGAAAAAGTGAAGAAGCAAGGCGATGACATTCTGCATTTTCTTGGTGGAACCCATCCCCTACCGGATTCAAATTCCGCGGCCGCTTCGCGCGGGACTTTGGACTGGGTGCGGCGACACCAGTTGATGCGTACGCACACAGCTTTGCACATCCTGTGCGGCACGGTCTTCCGCGACTATGGCGCAAAGGTCACCGGCGGCGATATGGACCCGCTCAAGGGGCGCATGGATTTTGAGTTCGAAAACATGCGCGGGGAGTTGGTCAAAGCCATCGAAGCAGCGACCAACTTCGAGATTGAGCAAAGACGCGAGATCAAAGTCAAAATTCTGCCACGCGACGAAGCGTTCCTAATTCCAGATTTAATCCGCACCAAAATCGATCTACTTCCACGAGAGATTAAGCAAATACGGACAGTTGAGATCGTTGGGCTGGACCTGCAAGCCGACGGCGGCACGCATGTGATGAATACCTCTGAAGTTGGCAAAATAAAAGTTGTGGATTACAAGAGCAAAGGCGCGATCAACAAACGCATTTACATTGAAATTGGGTAGTGGGGCAATATAAGTGATGTTCTTCTCGTAGTAGCGACTTCAGTCGCTTTTGCACCGTAAAACACGACTGAAGTCGTTACTACACAAACCCATCACTTACCCACTACCTGAAATTGAATAGCCCAAATTGGGGATAAGTTCATTTTTTACCCTGTCGTATAATTCGCCAAAATCTGAAACCTGATAGGTAATTATTCAAAGGAGAATATGATGAAATCCAAAAAACTTTCGATTGTGTTTGCTGTTATTGCCCTAATTATTTCCACTTTGGCGTGTTCATTTGGCGCCGGCGAGCCAAGCCTGACCAACCCCCGCATGTCCTCAGATTCAGACGGCGTAAATACTACAACTGCCTACTCGTCCAACGACATTTTTTATGCCGTAGCTGACTTAAGCAATGTCGAAACGGGCAGCATTGTGGATGCAAAATGGTATCTTGTAACCGCCGCGGATTACGACCCGGGCGAAATCGAGTCTAGTACCCTGACGATTGACGACCAGCAATTATATAGTTATGTATCTTTTGAGCTTTCAAGCGCTGAGGGTTGGCCGGTTGGGCAATATAAAGTTGAATTATATTTAAATGGTACGCTTTCCCAAACTATAAATTTCTCGGTTGAGTAATATTTTGCGATGTAAATTAAGACTGCCTTCAGAAATGAGGGTAGTCTTTTTTATTGCTATAATTTATAAAAATGGAGGCACAGATGAATTACAGAAAACTTGGCAGGACAGGACTCAAAGTATCCCCGTTGTGTATGGGAACCATGCAATTTGGCTGGTCGGTAGACGAAGCAGATACGCACCGCATTCTCTCAGCAACCTTCGAGGCCGGGATCAACTTTATAGACACCGCAGATATTTACTCCAAATGGGTGGATGGAAACCCAGGCGGCGTTTCAGAAATTTACATCGGCAATTGGATGAAGAAGAACAATATTCCGCGTGAGCAAATTGTGCTCGCCACCAAAGTCCGCGGCGAAATGGGCAAGGGGCCCAACGACCAGGGCTTGAGCCGTTTGCACATCATCAACGCCGTGGAAGCCTCACTGCGCCGCTTGCAAACAGATTACATCGACCTGTACCAATCTCACTGGACAGATGACGATACGCCCATCGAAGAAACGTTGCGCGCGTTTGATGATCTGGTGAAGCAGGGAAAAGTCCGCTATGTGGGCACATCCAATATTGCCGCATGGGAGTTGATGCAAGCCATGTGGACATCGGACAAACATAACCTCACGCGCTATGATTCGCTCCAGCCGCATTACAACCTGATCTATCGTGACGAGTTCGAACGTGAATTACGCGCCGTGTGTGCGGCGTATGAAATCGCGGTAATTCCGTACAGTCCACTGGCAGGTGGATTTTTGACGGGCAAATATCGCAAGGACGAACCCATGCCCGAAAGCAAACGCGCGGAAGGTCGCAAACATGTCATGACCGATAAAAACTTTGCGCTGATCGACGAAATGGAAGTGATTGCCTTGCGCCACAAAGCTACCATCTCGCAAGTTGCCCTGGCGTGGATGCTGGCTGACCCTTTGATTACCAGTCCGATCATTGGGGCTACATCCATTAAACAGTTAAATGAAAACCTTGGCGCGCTAAACGTAAAGCTTGCCGAGGATGAGGTAGCCTTTCTCACCAAAATAACTGAATGGAAAGTTGAGGAGGAGTGAGGGAAAAAGTTTGACAATGTCACATTAAGACTAAAACCAAAGTTCTAAACCACAAAGGGTTTGAAATGTGACATTGTAAAACTGGGACAATTTGAATTTTTAGTTTTGATTCGAAAATACATTTTTGACTTCTTCGGATATCTCAAGCGGACGCCCGTTTTTTATATCCACGAAGACCCAATCGGTTTCGCCTTTTACCAAAACCTTTTCATCTACCTTGCGGATAAATTCATACATCCGCTTAGAGCGTACGCGCTGAATATTTTCGACCCAGGTTTTGATCTCAATTTCTTCGCCCAAAAAGGCGGGGCGAAAATATTCGATGCTATGACTGCGCACGACCCACGTGGCATCAGTTCCCTGCGCTTGAATCCCGCCGATGGATGCGTAATGTTCAACGGCAATATCCTGCATCCATTGCACATAGGTCACGTTATTGACGTGACCATTTTCGTCAATTGCAGTTTGGGGAATTATGAATATTTTTGAGTAAATGGGGGAGATTGGCATTCGCCAAGTTTACCGCGGTTTAGTGGGTGCGTCGCACTCCATCCTTCGCGCATTGACGAAGACAGTTTCGAGCATAATTTGTCCTAGCTTTAAGCGATTAATTTTCTTATTCTTTGCACAAGTTCACTGGCATGGAATGGTTTTGTGATGTAATCATTTGCCCCAGCGCCAAAGGCAACTATTCTGCTGTCGTTGTCGTCCAAAGCTGTGACAATGATGATTGGTGTGAATACAAAATGCGGGTCTGCGCGTAACGTTCGGCACAACTTAAAACCGTCAGGGTCTGGCATCATCAGGTCTAGTAGAAAAAGATCGGGGTTAACAGAGTTCGCGATCTCATGTGCTTTTGAACTTTCGTTTACAGCCGTTGTCTGAAAACCTTCCATGGCAAGAAGCTTCCCCAAAAGAACTGTAACCTGCACATCGTCGTCTACGATCATAATTTTAGGCATAATATCTTCCTGATTAATTTAAATGAAAATGAAATCGTAAAATAATATAGACTGTCATAAAAAATGACTATTTACATTTAATATTATACCCTTTGAGGTCAGGAATTATGCCATTATTTATTGATGCTGGTTACTCAAGGTGAACGTATTTTCAACTGAAACAAAATAAAAAAGGCACCCGCCCTATCTACGCGAATGCCCTTCTACAAATAAAATTTACAGGTCTCTATCTTGTCGTGTGCTAATTAATTTAGCCGATCAACGCGTCTATTTTATCTATAAGGTTTTTGGGGCGAACTGGTTTTGTAAGAAAATCCTTTGCTCCAGCATTAAATGCGTCTTTTCTACTGCCAATATCATCCAGAGCAGAGACAATAATGATGGGTATATGTTTGAGATTTGAAGTGGACGTAAATATCTTGCAGAGTTCAATGCCGCTGATGCCCGGCATCATAATATCAAGCAATATGAGGTCTGGTTCAGTGGAGTTTGCCACCTCAACTGCGCTCATACTGTGGTTCACCGCAACTGCCTGATGCCCATGTAAAAGCACAATGCCTTCAAGTAGTTTTGTAGTTTGCACATCATCATCTATTATTAATATTTTTGACATTCGATTTTCCTTATAAGTTTATAATTATCAATAAAAAAACTAACAGAATGAATCGATACCTAAAATTAGGACACCATCTACAACAGCACTTTTGAGAATTTAGATGGATTTATATATATACCCATACTGCCAGATTTATTCGGTATCGTCATTAAGATTAAGAAGGAGGTTTATTCTCGTCACAACTTGATCAAGGTTGAAAGGCTTTGCAAGATAGTCATTTGCGCCGAAGGAAGTTGCCTTGCTGTTGCTAATGTCCATGGCGGTGATGATCAAAATAGGTGTTTCGGCAAAACTTGGGTCTGCCCGCAATATTGTGCATAACTCAAAACCATCGGGGGGCGGCATCATTAGGTCAAGGATAAATAGGTCGGGGTGAATCAAGCTCGCTGTTTGGATGGTCTTTGAACTTTGATTTAAGGTTGTTACTTCAAATTTTCTCGGGGAAAGGTATCTTCTTAATAGTGTAGTAACCTGCGCATCATCGTCTACGATCAAGATTTTAGTCATCATGTTTTCCATATTATTTTGAAGAATCTTATTTATAAAATCATCATAATTATAATCATAATCATACAATAAAAGAGTGTCTGCATCAAGTTGTTTTTTTTCAACTGCATTTGAAATACCATCTGAACATACGGATAAAAAACGGCACACTTTGAAAAGAGTATGCCGTTTTTCAAAAGGTTAAATAGACACCTCTTGCAAAAGTCCATTTTGCCACAGCCCACAGGGTGATAAGGTCACAGAGAAAAAAAGAGTTTTTAGAGGTTTTCCTCAAAGGTCTCTGTGTACTCTGTGGCTACTTATGCAAGAGGTCAAATCCTTACTTAAGCGTGCGGATAAATGAAACAACCTGCCAAATTTGTTCGTCAGTCAAAATACCCTTCCAACCTACCATCGAAGTGCCTAACTTGCCCGCTGAAACGCGCCAGAACAAATAGTCATCACCGACAGTGGATGCAAGCTCGGGAAGGTTTTTCGGGGCAGGGTTAAGCGCCGCGCCAGCGGGACCGTCGCCATGACCCTGTTCACCATGGCAGGCTGTGCAGTTATTCTTGAATATTTCCGCGCCAGCCGCTGCGGACTCTGCCCCAAGCGGGTTGGTTTTACCCGCAAATTCAGCAGGAATAGCAGCGACCACAGCGGCGGGTTCACCGCCGCCACATGCCGCCAAAGTGAACGCGGCGAAAACCAAAACAGCCAGCAATATTTTCTTCATTGCCTACTCCATCCAAACTGTTCTATCTTCAAATGACGGGCGCGGCGCAGGCTCACCCACCGTTTCGGGATACCCAACATAAATAAATCCTGCAATGTGCTGGTCTTCTGCAAAGCCTAAAAACTCCTTTACTTTTGCATCACGCGACCAGTCACCCGTGCGCCAGACTGCGCCCAAGCCCAAAGCGTGAGCCGCCAGCAAAATATTTTGACATGCCGCAGAAACAGCGGCGTAATTTTCCAACTCGGGGATTTTTGCTTCAGCGGGTTTATCCACGCCGACGGCAATGACCACGGGCGCGCGGAGCGGCAATGCCCGGGTTTTATCCAATGCCTCTTGCGGCAGATCAGGCTGACGGGTATGTTGCGAAGCGGTCATCACATCGCCAAGTTTGCTGCGCCCGCTTCCGGTCAAAACAACAAAACGCCAGGGGCGCACCTTGAAATGATTCGGGGCGCGATTGCCCGCATCCAAAAGTTTTTCGATCACATCATGTGGCAGTGAATCTGCTTTTACTTTCCCAACCGAAGTTCTATTCTTGATTGCTTCAAATGTATCCATTTTTTCTCCGTTCACAAAGACGCTTGCGGGTAAAATTGTCTTACCATGAAAACATTTTACTCCGATAATCATCGTAAACACTACCCGCCTTTTGAAGTCTTCGACGGCGGCAAACGCGTGCCGTATCTCGAAAACCCAGATCGCATGGATCAGATTTTGAACGCGCTCAAAAAAACAGATTGGGTTGAGTTAACCGCGCCATTGGATTTTGGACTTGATCCGATTCTGGCCGTGCATGATAAGGATTACATTAACTTCCTCGCCACAGCCTGGAGCGAGTGGCTGGCTCTCGCCCCTGAAGTTGCGGCGTCGCCCGAGCAGAATGCTTTTTTGCCGGCAACGTTTGCCTTGCGAAGAATGCCGCGTGTGCCAAGCACCCTGCTCGGCAAAGCGGGCTACTACATCATGGATTTGTCCGCCTGCATTGTGGAAGCAACCTACGCCGCCGCACTGACCTCTGCCCACTGCGCTCTAAGCGCCGCCGAATTTATTACCCGATCTTCTTCATCCTTCATCCTTCCTAATTCATCCTTTGCCCTCTGCCGTCCCCCTGGGCATCACGCGGGCAAAGATTACGCGGGCGGATATTGTTTCATCAACAATGCATCTGTCGCGGCGAACTGGCTTTCTTCCAAAGGAAAAGTTGCACTGCTTGATATTGATTATCACGCGGGCAACGGTACGCAGGATATTTTCTACAAACGCAACGACGTGCTGACCATCTCGATCCACGGCGACCCTGATTTCGAGTACCCGCATTTCATCGGCTTCGCAGACGAAACCGGCGCAGACGATGGACTTGGCTTTCATAAAAACTTTCCGCTCGCCAAAGACACCGGCGACGCCGAATATTTATCAGCGTTGGATGAAGCGTTGAATTTGATCAAAAACTTCGCGCCAAATTATCTGGTCGTCTCGGCTGGCATGGACACCTTCGACGGCGATCCGCTCGGGACGTTTAAAGTGAGCCGCGAGGGCTTTGCAGAAATTGGAAAAAGAATCGCTGCGCTGGGATTGCCGACGACCATCATCATGGAAGGCGGTTACGCCAACGAAGCGCTTGGCACGAACGTCGTCACTTTATTGGAGAATTTCAACAGCCCGTAGGTCACGCTTTTAGCGTGACAAATTCAAAACCGTCGTAACTACTCAGACAGTGTCATTGCGAGGGCGTTCTTGTTCTTGCCCGAAGCAATCCGCTCTCAACGGCGCTAAGATTGCTTCGCCACCAAAGTGCAAGAGCGGCGGCTCGCAATGACAACTGAGTAGTTACAAACCGTCACGTTTGCAACGTGACCTACTTTATTGGAGAATTTCAAATGAGAAGAAAATACATTGCCGTTTCGGTTTTAGTTCTCGCTGTGTTGGCTTGCAGTTTGCCATCACAAGCCGCTACTCCAACATCCGCCCTACCCACTGAAACACAAACTGCCACTTTTACTTTCACCCCCGAAGCCACATTCACATCCAGCGCCACGCTGACTCCAACCGTCGCATTCACCCCCACCATCACCTTCACCCCAACCATCAGCGCCACGCCGACTTTTGCATTTCCCACGGTCACGGTCAACAAACAGGCGCACTGCCGCTACGGACCCTCCGTTGCATTTTTGCACGCCGCTGATCTTTACCCGGGTGACACTGGCTCGGTAAACGGCAGGTTTGAATATAGCGGCTGGCTTTACATCAAATTTGACAAGCTCAAATATTATTGCTGGGTTGCCCCCTCGGTGGTGGATGTGGTCGGCGATGTGAGCACTTTATATTACACAGAACCTGACCTGCAATCTGTGGGCTACAGCAATTATCCCCCGCCCCAAAATATAAGCTCAGTCCGCAATGGCGATGAAGTAACCATCAATTGGGATCAAGTCAACATGACAGCCGACCATGACCGCGGCTACTTGATCATTGCCTTCGTCTGTCAGGATGGCTACCTCCTCTGGTGGACAGATTCCTATCCCGATCAATATACAACGAGTTACACCGTGAGAGATGAAGCGGGCTGTCCTGCGCCATCTGAAGGTGTGCTTTATACTGTCAATAAACATGGATTTTCAAAGCCGGCGCAAATCCCCTGGCCAGCACCATAAAAAAAATACTTCTTTGTAAAAACGACTAAAGTCGTTACTACGAATTTTTCAAAAAATTTGGCGGATACAAATTGTATCCGCCAAAAAAATTTAAATCAGCACGCCCGCTTTTTTCATCGCGCCTTCCAGTGCATCGATTGTGGCAGGTTTGATCAACATTGCCTGTGCGCCGCCCTGCATCACCCGTTGACGTGTCTCAGGCTGGTCGTCTGACGTGATGACGATCACAGGCACTTTCATCAAACGCGGCTCACGACGCAGGTAAGCCAGCACTTCTGTGCCATCCACACCAGGCATGTTGATATCCAAACACACGAAGCCCGGCACCAAACCTCCCAGCACCGCCATCGCCGCACTGGAGCCGTACGCCACACGCGCGGTCAAATCCAAGACTTCCAACATTTGCTGAAGAGCGTCTGCTGTTTGCCGATTGTCGTCAATGATCAAACCATCCATTTAGTCCTCCAAAATTATTTTACCCATCACTGAAATATCATAGCCTGGCAATTTCGATACAGAATTTCGAAAATCACAGCCGGCAATCAATTCAAATAGCGGCGCAAGCAAATTACTTTCTGCGTGTTCCTTCGGAATGACCAGATCATATCTTTCCTGAAACAAAGGCACAAAGTCCAAATCCAATGCCTGGGCGGCAGCGGCAATTCCAAGCCCGCAGTCTGCGCGACCCGAAGCCACCGCCGCGGCAACCCCAAGATGAGTATATTCTTCCTGAGTATATCCGAGGATTGAATCAGATGAAATCCCCATTAAGTTTAGATGATAATCCAACAGGACGCGCGTGCCTGCTCCGCGCTGACGGTTCACAAACTGCACCTGATGCTGGGTCAGGTCACCCAGACTTTTGACTCCCTTTGGGTTTCCCTTCTTCACTATCAAGCCTTGATCGCGCCCCACCAACGCAATCACTTTGACAGGAATATTCGGCATGTACTGGCGGATGTATGAAATGTTGTATTCGCCCGTTTCAGGATTCAAAAGATGCGACCCAGCCAGATGCGCTTCGCCGCGCCGCAAAGCCACAAGCCCGCCTTGCGAACCGACATTTGCAGAAGCAAATCTGCGGTCATGCTCTGCCAAAAATTGCGCCATCAAATCAAGAGTCATGTCATGCGAACCGATGCAGAAAATCGTCCGCTCGATTTCAGCCTTGCTTCGATACAAGTGAACCTTGACCTGTTCGCCCGCATCCATGCCTTGTACGCCGCTGGGGATTAATGCCAGCCCATCGGCTTGAACCAGTGACGTGATAACGCCTGCCCCACGCGAAAGCGGCGCGGCGAGAAGCTTGCCTCCCACCTTGCCCACCGCCACGCGGACATAATCATCGTCACCAGCGGGGGAAACCAGTTTGCGAGTCAGCGTCGCCATCTCTGTCGTAAGTTCATTCGGTCTGCGTCCCAGCCATTTTGCGATGACGGACTCGACAAAAATATCCACAGTCAGCGCGGCGGAGACGGGGTAACCAGGGACACCAAGGATAGGAACAATAGACAGTAGACGGTGGACAGTGGACGGTAAACCATCTTCGGTCTTCGGTCCACGGTCTACCGTCCCAAGTATGACGGGATGCCCCGGTCGCACCGCCACGCCATGCACCAAAAGCGTACCGAGTTTCTCAACCACTTTAGATGAAAAATCTTCTGCGCCTGCGGAAGAGCCTGCGTTTAATAAAACAAGGTCATGCGTTTGGGCGGCTTCAAGCACGCGCTCACAGATAGAGTCAAAATTATCTTTGGTGATCGGGTAGCGGGTTGCTTCGCCGCCCATGGCTTTGATCTGCGCCGCCATGACCAGCGAGTTGTATTCGAGAATATCGCCAGATTTTAGTTTGGATCCGATCGGGACGAGTTCAGTGCCTGTTGGCAAAATCGCAACTTTGGGCTTGCGCGCCACGCGAATGGTCTGATGTCCAGATGCGGCAATCGCGCCTAAATCCGCTGGGCGCAGGGAATGTCCCGCGGGCAGAACCAACTGCGTGGCAACGATATCCTCCCCCAGCGGGCGGACATGACTCCACGGGGCGACTGCGGCACGAATTCTGACCGAGGACGGCTGACGGATGACCGAGGTAATCTCACCATTCTCGTCAAGCGATTCAACATTCTCGATGGGAATAACGGCATTCGCCCACTCAGGCAGCGGGTCGCCCGTATCGACATATTGCGCTTCGGGTCCGATAAACAAAGTGACCGGCGCGGACGGCATGGCTCCATTCGTGGAAACAGCGCGCAAGGCAAACCCATCCATCGCTGAGGCGTGATAATGCGGCGAAGAAATCTCCGCCCAAATTGGCTCGGCGGTGATGCGACCGAGCGCGTTCTCATCCAACGGAATATTTTCCGTGCCAAGCACGCGCCACAAATCCGCGTCCTGCAAAGCTTCGCGCAGACGGGATTGAGCTTGAGAAAGGGGAATATCGTGAAGGTAGACTGACATTACCCCCCTCCCCGACCCTCCCCCATAAATGGAGAGGGAGAGTTTTGGATTTGTTGAATCCGATCACGAATCAAATTAAGTGTCATGGGCAAATTCTTCTCTACTACTTCTGCTTTAATTCTTAACACGGTCAATCCCAATTCTTCCAGTATCTGTTGCCTGGAAGCGTCAGCCTCTTGTTGAGATTCGTGGATAAGTCCATCAACTTCAACTACAAGACGATATACGGAATTATAAAAATCAACAACGAAATAACCTACAGGTTGTTGACGACGGAACTTAATACCATCCAACTTTTTTCCACGCAAAGCCTGCCACAAAATATCTTCGCTTGAGGTTGGCTCTTTACGAAACTCACGCGCAAGTCCAAGCATCTTCCGCTGAATTTCAGGAGATACTTCAAGACGTGGAAAGTCGTTCTTCATAAGAAAGCCCTCTCACCTAACCTCTCTCCCAAAATGGGAGAGAGGAACTGCTGCTCCCAAAGGGAGCAGTGACTCCCTTCCCCACTCGTCGGGGAAGGGCTGGGGATGGGGTTATGCACTACCCCAAAACTTCCACATCATGCGGACCCGACTCCCGCAGCCCCGCGCCCGTCATCCGCACAAAGATC
>CAMCQT010000081.1 GCA_945877125.1 Candidatus Brevifilum fermentans
CTATGCACCTATGAATTAAACGACTTTGAAGAGCATGAGGAACGCGATAACCAAGCAGTAAATAGCGATAGCTTCAGAGAACGCGATTCCCAAGATCATGTTGGTCAACAAGTTACCGTAGGTATCTGGGTTACGAGCCATACCCGTCAGCGCACCTTGCACGCTCAAACCGATACCAATACCAGCGCCTGCCGCCCCAATCATCGCCAAACCTGCGCCTACATAGCGCATTGCATCTAAAATATTTCCTTCCATGTTGCAAACCTCCTTAGGTTTATCCTGGTAATTTAAATTTATTTTATGTACAAATTCCGACGACGTGCAGTCGAAACTGATATTAATGCTCAGCGTGTTCTTCGCCGCCGTGACCCTGCGTGGCTTGCGCCATAAAAACCATGGTCAACATACCAAACACAAACGCTTGAATGACACCGACGAACAGTTCAAACATCATGATCATCGCGGGCAGAATGGAGATACGTCCCAGCAAGCCGGCAACGATAGCCACCAACACGATGCCTGCGAACATGTTACCAAAAAGACGGAAGGCAAATGAGAGTATCTTCGAAACTTCTGAGATCAACTCAAGCAAACCGACCAAAAAGTCCATCGCACCGAAGAAAGGCACTGTGAACATGCGACGGGTATTGAAGAACTTGCTCAAATAGCCAAGTCCCTGAGCGCGAAAACCAACAACCTGAATCATCACCACAGAAATGATAGCAAGTGAAGCAGTGAAGTTCAAGTCCACAGAAATACCGCGGAAGAACGGAGCAAGAATGTAGCCGCCTTCTTCAACTTTGGCAGGGAGAAGATTCGCCCAACCGCCGCCGATTTCAGCAATGGCATGTCCTTCGCCGTGAGCATGGTGCAAAACGCCAATCGACTCAAAACCAGGAATCAGCTTGAGCAAGTTCGCAAACAACACATAGATCATAATGGTTGCAAACCAGGGGAAGATAGTCCTCGCCCACTTTGTGCCGGCAGAACCTTCGGTAAGATTGTAGAGCATCTCAAGGATGGCTTCCACTACATTACCAATGCCGCGCGGTACAAGGTCGGTATTTTGGCTATTCTTCAATGAACGGTTGGCAAAGAACGCAATCACCACCAGCAGGACAAGAGTCACAGCCAGTGTGGGAAGCGTATTCACCAAATACAACGGACCCAAACCGATGAAATTCTCAACGATTGGTTCCTCGATTAATTTTTCGGCGGCAACAGCGATCTCAGGCTGAACAGGGACAAAAATCCCGCCCAGAATAAAACCTGCGATCATCAGCACTAGAACAATCCAGCGCCGCCACGGGGTACGTTTTTGGGTTTCCAAGCCCGCCTCCTAAGCGTTAGTTTCTTTCTCTTCGGTTTCATATTTTTCCTTCAACCGCGCCAGCGATTTCCGCGAGACGTACAGCATCAGGAGAACCGAAAGAGGAATTCCAGCAAACAACAACACCAGCGTAAAAACTGGTTTCGTTCCAAACGTATTATCAAGCCACAAGCCGCCAAACACAGAAGCCAGAATGACAACCAAGGTTAAACAACCCACCTGCCCGATCACAACGACCAGCAGGTTACTTATCATACTATTTCGACGGTTTTGCTCTGATTGTGTCATGTCGAACGATTATAACTGACAGGTGAAAGGGCTGTCAAACAGAAATCAAAAATTGGTCTGGATGTCTGCCAAGGTGGATTTTTCCACGCTCTGAGTTGATACTGCCATCCAAATACACTATTCCTGCTCAACGCCTCTTTTCTAACCTGATACCTGATTCTGTTACAAATGGGTGAGTCGTGCCTGACGAAAAAACCCGTCAGGCACGACTCACCCACATCAACTAGAACAAATTCAGCGCCGCGGCATCAGACCAACTGAACCACGGAGCGAATACCGTACCGACCAGGATCACGCCAATCGTCAAAATAACCAACGCAATGGCATACGGACGAGTCAACGGGACTGGGTGCTTTTCTTCATCTTCATTCGGCATACGATAAAGATAAACGTACTTCATCGCATTGAGATAATCGTACACGCCTAGGATTGAATTGAGAATACCGACAACGACCAACCACGTATAACCCGCTTGCACACCGGCAGCAAAGACAAAAACCTTCCCCACAAAACCGCCGAACGGAGGCATGCCCGCCAGCGACAGGAAAGCCGACAACATCATCAATCCCAGCCAGGGATTACGCCGGCTCATGCCTGCGTAGTCTTTGATATCGTCGAGACCCGTCACACGGCTGAACGCCATGATGACACCGAAGGCGAGCAGGTTGGTCACGATGTATGCCGCGAGATAAAAAACTACACTCGTCGCACCCAGTTGACTAAACGCCACTACGCCGATCAAAGCATAACCCGCATGTGCAATGGATGAATACGCCAGCAAGCGTTTGACATTCGTCTGTGACATTGCAAGCAGGTTACCGACTGTCATGGTAATGGCAGAAAGCGCTGCGAGAATCAACGTCCACGAGGGAGCGAATTCAGGGAAAGCGACGAAGAAGAAGCGGACGATGACCGAAAAACCCGCAGCTTTGGACGCTGTCGAAAGGAAACCAGCCACAGGGGTCGGTGAACCTTCGTACACATCAGGCGCCCAAAAGTGGAAGGGGACAATGGCAAGTTTGAAGCCAATTCCCACGAGTACAAGTACAACCAAACCGAATGCAAGCAAAGGCGAAAGACTGCCGACAGTGAGCATCTCGGAGAGTTTATAAAGGTTGGTCGTGCCAGCAAAGCCGAACAGCAAACTAAAACCGTAGAGCATGATGGTGGAAGCCAGTGTGCCGAACAGCAAATACTTGAAGCCCGCTTCGGTGGAGCGATCATCAACCAGCAGGAAACCCGCGAGAATATAAAGCGGAATTGAGGCGGTTTCAATCGCAAGGTAGAGCATAATCAAGTCGGCAGAAACAGCCATCAGGTTCATGCCGATGAGCGAGGCTAAAAGGAGAACATACGCCTCGCCGCGTCGTCCAGCCTTCTCATGATCCATCAAAAGAAGAGCGGTTACGGCAGCTGAGAACATGAAGAGAATCTTGAAGAAGAATCCCAGCCAATCAAAGCGGATCATCCCGCCAAAGACAGAGATTGGTTCGCCAGGTTGACCAAAAAGCAGACTGACGATAATCGTGACGAAAAGTCCGCCCGCAGTAAGCCAGCCCGCATTGCGGCGCTGATCTTCTTTCCAGAATGGCTCAACGCAGAGCAAAATCACAGCGAGAGCGAGGATCAAAATTTCGGGGAGGATGGACGCGAACATGACAGGAGTAAACATTTATGCACCTCCAAGGAGATCGAGGATATGTTTCACGCCTGTTTCGACCATCGGCACCATAACGGCGGGGAAGATGCCGATGATGACCATGCAGGAGGAAAGTGTAAAAATGGCGACCTTATCCAGCGTGGTAATGGGCGAGATATGACCTTCGAGTTTCTCAGGCATTGGACCGAAGAACACGCGGCGAATGGCGATCATAATATATGCCGCGGTGATAATAATGGAAATACTTGCCACAACAGCCAACATCCACTGCCTGCCCCAGACGCCCATGAAGATTGGGAACTCGGCAACGAAGCCAGAGAAGCCAGGCATACCCATGGAAACAAGGCCGCCAATAATAAAGCCGATGCCAGCAAATGGCAGGGCTTTCATCATGCCGCCGAGTTCAGGTATTTGACGTGTGTGTGAACGGTCATAGATCATACCGGTGACAGCAAAGAAGAGAGCCGTCATGACGCCGTGCGAGAACATTTGCACGCCTGCGCCTACGAGACCGTCATGATTGAGCGTGGAAACACCCAGGACCACAAGCCCCATGTGAGAGACAGACGAGAAACCGATCATGTATTTCAAGTCAGTTTGGACGAAAGCGATGTATGCACCGTACACGACCGCAACACCTGCGAAAGCCATCACGAGCCAAGACCATTGTTTTGCGCCTTCTGGCAGGAGCATAATGCCCACGCGCAAGGCGGCGAATGCGCCGAGTTTCATCAACACGCCCGCATGGAACATGGAGACGGCTGTTGGCGCGGCAACGTGACCGTCCGGTGACCAGTTGTGGAAAGGCCAAATGCCGCCCAACACTGCAAAGCCAAAGAAGACGGGCAGGAACCACGCATATTGGAAGGCAGCAGAGAAACCCGCGCTTTCCATTTGGATCATGTCAAAGGAAAGGACGCCAGTATTTTGATATTGTGTCCAGTACATGACGAGGGCGCCGACCAGAGCAACCACGGAGCCGATGAACAGGTACAAGGTCAGCTTCATGGCGGCGTATTCACGAGTCTTGACCCAGCCCCAAATGGCGATGAGCAGGTACATCGGGAACACGGCAATTTCATAGAAGAAGAACAACATAAACAGGTCGAGCGAGACGAATACGCCAAACACGCCGCCTGCGAGCAGGAAGAGGAATGCAAAGAATTCACGCGGTCTGTCTTGAATGCCCGCCGAGATATGATGCTCTTCATCGTAAACACCCCACGAGATGAGCACACCCGTGAACATGACAATGCCGGTCAACAACACGAGCGGAGTGCTCATGCCGTCCACGCCGAATTTCAGGCTGATGCCGAGCGCAGGAAGCCACTTGTAGGTTTCAATGAATTGATAACCTGTCATGTGTCCGGTCAGATATTGGAAATAGAGCCAGCCGGAAAGCAGAAGTTCCATGGACGCGGTTGCAAGCGCAATACCGCGGACTTCTGTCTTGCGGTCGGCAGGCACCATCAACATGATGACTGCGGCCACAAAGGGAAGGAAAGTGATAATGCTTAGGATGGGAAAATTCATCATCCACCTCTTAGAACAGAGCCACAACGGCTTTGTTTATAACTTCCAAAATCCACGCGGGCCAGATGCCGATGACCAAAATCAAAACCATCAGCGGGACCACCACGAAAATTTCGCGCGTGTTGATCTCGGTCAGTTTATGTTCGCCGTGCGCCCATTCTTCGTTCATGGGACCATGCAAAACTTTCATGATGCCTTTCAAAATATAAGCACCTGTGAAGAGCAAGCCAAGCATGGAAATGGCAGTGTAAATCGTCAACACAGGATATGCGCCTCGCACCACCAAAAACTCAGAAACGAAACCGTTGAGTCCGGGCAAGCCAAGCGACGCCATGCTCATGAAGATCAGGATGCCGCCGTAGACAGGCACAAGCGGGAACAAGCCGCCAAATTTTTCAAGGTCTCGCGTGTGCGTGCGTTCGTAGATCACGCCGACGAGGAAGAACATGCCAGCCGCGGATAAGCCATGATTGAACATCTGCAAGACCGCGCCGTTCATGGCGATGTGAGCATCGGCTGTTCCCGCCGCCCTAGCTGCTGCGGCGATACCGAGGACTACAAATCCCATGTGATTGATCGATGAGTAAGCGACGAGTCGTTTGAAATCTGTTTGACCATAAGCGGCGAATGCGCCGAAGACGATGGCGGCAACAGCAAGGAAGGCAAGCGCGCCCGCAAACATATTCGCTTCAACTGGATAGAACGGAAGCACGATCCGCAGGAAACCGTAGGCACCGAGTTTCAGCAGAACGCCCGCGAGGAGCATTGAGCCGGCAGTCGGAGCTTCGGTATGCGCATCTGGCAGCCAGGTGTGGAAAGGCCAAACTGGAACTTTGATAGCAAAGGCGATGGTGAATGCCCAGAAGGCGATGGTCTTGACGGTATGCACTGGCATACCGAGGAGAATAGAACCAGAATCCAGCGCATTCCAACGCTCATAGAGGGCAACCAAGTCATAGGTGCCGAAAAGAACGCCGAGCATTTGAATCCCAAGCAACAGGCCGAGAGATCCGCCCATGGTGTAGATCATGAACTTGAGAGAGGCGTAATCTTTGTTGGCACTGCCCCACTGATTGATGAGGAAGTACATCGGGACGAGACCAATTTCCCAGAAGACGAAGAAGATCAGGAGGTCGAGCGCCATGAAAACGCCGAGCATGCCCATTTCCAGAAAGAGGAAAAGCATCATGTACGGCTTGACGCGGTCGGTCACGCTGAATGAAGCAAGGATGGCAAGAGGCGTGAGAAGTGTAGTAAGCAAAACCATCGTGAGCGAAATACCGTCCACGCCAAGGTGGAGGGTTGAGTGGATGGCTTCGTACCACATGTATTGTTCTTGAAATTGAAAGCCTGTCTTGTTGGGATCAAATCTGCTCCACAATACAAGCGTGAGAACGAAGGGAATCAGACTGGCTGAAAAAGCAAACCAGCGCAGAAGTTTCGTCTCGCCGCTTGGCAGGAAGAGGATAACCAACGCCGCGATTGTCGGCACAAATAAGATCAGGCTCAGGAGATGAGTATTGAGAAAATCCATCATGCGCTCCTATGCCAGCAGTAAAAAGTAAACGAGGCCGCCGACCACAAAGAGGACGACCATTGAAAGGATCAGGTACTGCTGGATGCGACCCGTTTGGATGGGACGAAGATTCTTGCCGATCCAGTACGTTGCATCAGCAGAGCCATCGCCGAAGAAGCGATTGACAACTGGCACATCAAAGTAATTGCGGATGGTGGAGCCAATTCCGCCGGTGGCTGGTCCAAAGAGGTGCAAAATGCCATCGATGACACTCTTGTCCATCCACTTGGAGACGAAAACTTCAGAGAACCAGATCAACGGTTGGATGATAAGGAAATCGTAGGCTTCGTCGAAATAATATTTGTTCTTGAGCAGAGGAATTTGGAATTTATCTTCCGCCTGAGATTTGACATCGCGATAAACAAACCAGCCAAGTCCCAAACCGCCGAGAGCCACGACCAGAGATGTCAGCAGAGGGATCCAACTGAATTCCAAAACTGGAGGATGTTCAGCCAGCGTGCCGCCTACGAATTCGTGGAACCAGTTGGGAACAAGTCCGCCGAGGAGTGGGAAATGCTCAGGGATGCCGACCCAGCCATAGGTCACAGCAAAGAACGAGAGAACTACCAGCGGAGCGGTCATCGTCCAGGGAGTCTCTTGCGCGTGTTCGGCTTCCTTCGTGCGGGGTTCGCCGAGGAAGGTGAGGGTGATCTGACGCATGGTGTAGAAGGCGGTCATGAACGCGGCGATTGCAAGCGTGATGAAGATCATCAAATGCCCGTTGACAAAAGCGTCCGCGAGAATTTCATCTTTTGACCAGAAGCCTGCGGTGATGAGCGGGAAACCAGAGAGCGCAAAGCCGCCGATGAGGAAGGTCCAGAATGTGATCGGCATCTTCTTGCGAAGTCCGCCCATGTTGAACATATCCTGCGGGTCAACTTTGTGATTGCCTGTGTGATACACGCCATGCTCCATACCGTGAATGACGGAGCCGGAGCCGAGGAAGAGCAGGGCTTTGAAGAAGGCGTGCGTAATGAGATGGAAAACAGCGGCGATGTACGCGCCCATGCCAATGGCGGCGATCATAAAGCCGAGTTGCGAAATGGTGGAGTAAGCCAGCACGCGCTTGATGTCATTTTGTGCCACAGCAATGGTCGCAGCGAAGATGGCTGTGAACGCGCCGATGAACGCAACAACGGTCATCGCGGCAGTCAGCGGGCCGCCTTCGTGCCAACCGGCGCTGAGCAGCGGGAACATGCGAATGGTGGCATACACACCCGCCGACACCATCGTCGCCGCATGGATCATGGCGCTGACGGGGGTCGGACCTTCCATCGCATCTGGCAACCAGACATGCAGAGGGAATTGTGCCGATTTACCAATCGTGCCGATGAAGAGCAATATCGCAATCAGTCCTGCGGCAGATAAACCGAACACTCCGCTGGGAACTGTTGCGAGAACGTGCAAAGTCTCTTCGGTGAAGATTTCGCGGTAGGTCAGTGTGCCGGTTGCATAATAGAGGAAGGAAATACCGAGAAGCATGAACACGTCGCCGATGCGGGTGGTCATGAAGGCTTTGACGCCTGCGGCTCGGGCAGAGGGCTTTGCAAACCAGAAGCCGATCAACAGGTAGGAACACAAGCCCATGATTTCCCAACCCACGAAAAGCGTGAGCAGGTTATCAGAGACAACGAGTGTATACATGCCGAAGGCGAACAAACCGATAAACGCAAAGAAGCGCGAGTACATCGGCTCGATGGAAAGCACAGTATGCTTGTGACCGTGTTCATCTGTCACGGTCGCGCCATGTGGAGGCAGACCCGCGTGATCGTGATCTCCAGCCGGTTGGCCAAAATTATGATAACCAACGCTGTACACAAAGATCATCAAAATGGTCCACGCCACGAAGAACAAAACCGCGGCGGAAAGCGGATCGATCAACACGCCGACTCTCAACCAGGTGTCGCCAGTTGGCAGCCACGGGATTGAAAGCGCAAACGGCTCTTTTCCGAAATGCTCAGTTGTAACCGCGGACCAAAAAATAATCATGGAACCCAACCACGAAAGAAATGCCGCGCTGATTGCCACCGTATGACTTAGAGCCTTGTTCTTATTGGTAAACAACACAATAAGAGCAAAAGCCAAAAGGGGTGGCAAGGGTACCAGCCAAACTAAATTAGTCACAAATTCATGTGTCATGTGCGTCCCTACCACTTCAACAGATCAAGTTCTTCCGCAACCACCGTATTGCGACGGCGATAAACAGAGATTACCAAAGCCAAACCTACAGCCACTTCTGCTGCGGCTACCGAGAAAACAATGCTCGCGAAGACCTGTCCAGCCATTAGCGAAACGTCACCGTAACGCCAGAATGCCACGAGATTGATGTTCACAGCGTTGAGCATCAACTCAACGCTGAGCAAAATTGCGACTGCATTTCTGCGCGCCAACACACCGAACAATCCAATGCTGAACAGCCCAGCCGCGAGAATGAGATACCATGAGAGAGGGATCATCAGCGCCTCCTATTTCTTTGTGAACGCGAGATAAACCGCGCCAACCAATGCCGCAAGCAGCAGGACAGATGCGACTTCGAACGGCAGGACAAATCCAGCAGGCGAGGTTAAAGCATCGCCCAGTTGATTAATCGCATCAAAACCCGACGGGATAGCTGATGCCTGCTTCGAGAAGCCACTCCAACTCTGGAGCAGATATGCGAGCCCCGCGAAGGTCAACACGGCCATGAGTGCGCCCATCCACCAGTTCGTATTCACCGACGCGCCCGTTTCCGCCGACTGACGGCGAGTCAACATAACCGCGAAGATGAAGAGAATGGCAATCGCGCCGATGTACACAACGACCTGCACCACCGCCAAAAAGCTGGCATTGAGCAAAGTGTAGAGTATCGCCACACCAAAGAGCGTCGCGACCAACCACAACGCCGCATGGATAAGATTACGAACGGTCACAACCATCAATCCAGAAATGAGTGTGACTGCCCCAACGATCAGAAAAATAATTTGTTCTGCTGTCATAGAAAGTCCTTTGGTGATTGGAGATTGGTAATTACTAATCTCCAATTACTATCTCTAGTGATGAGCCTCTGCGATTGGCTTTAATCCTTCAACTTTCTCGCGTTCCTTTTTGCCAATTGAGCGGACAATTTCGAGCGAAACCCACCCGACAATGACATTCGAGAGGAACATGCCTGTGATATAAAGCCAGCTATCAGCGCCGCGCAGAAGCGCATTCATCAACGCAGTCACCATGACGAGCGCAAAGGCAACAGGCGTGAGAAACTTCCAGTTGAAGGCAAGCATCTGATCAATGCGGATACGCATCATGGTGTACTTGACCCACATGATGACCCAGTAACCGATCAGTGCCTTGGTCAAAATAATGAGAATACCAAAGATGGGGCTGACCTGCTCCAAACCGAAGAAGCGATAACCGCCGAAGAATAGAATTCCCCAGAAGCCACCGAAGGTGAAGGCGTGCAAAAGTTCACCCGCGTAGAACATGCCAAACTTCATACCCGAATATTCGACATTGAAGCCAGCAACCAGTTCCGATTCGCCTTCCGAAAGATCAAACGGCGAGCGACCCAACTCCGCGATTGCCGCAATCAGGAAGATCAACGCCGCCAAAGGTGAAAGCCAAAAAAACCAGATATCCTGGCTTTGAATAATGGCATTCATACCCATTGACCCCGCAAAAATGGTCGGGATGAGCATGACCGCAAGCATCGGGACTTCAAACGAAATCATCATTGCCACTTGGCGGAAAGCGCCGATGGTCGAGAATTTGTTATTCGACGACCAGCCCGCCATAATAATGGAGAGCGTGCCGATCGAACCCGCGGCGATGACGAACAGCAAGCCGGTGTTCAAATCCACGCCGAGCATGACGGGCGCAAGAGGCACAACTGCCCACAAGATCAACACCGACATCATCGAGAGCATCGGCGCGAGGTTGTAGACGACTTTGTCTGCGCCATCAGGCGTGGTGTCTTCCTTGATCAACAGCTTGATGATGTCTGCGAATGGCTGAATCAAGCCAAAAGGTCCGAGACGATTCGGTCCGATGCGGTCTTGAAAACGAGCCACCACCTTGCGTTCGATCCACACAAGGAGGATATCGATTACCATCAAGATCAGAATGAGGACAAATATGCCGACAAAAACCACCAGCACATGAGCGAAAACATCGTTCATGCCCCAGCCGACAAGGATACCTGTCAACCAATCTGCGGCTACTTTCAGAGGGTCATTCCAAAAATTCATAAATCACTCCTGTTTGCCCTCATCCCCTGCCCTTCCCCCTGAGGGGGAAGGGCGTTTTCCTCTCCCTTTGGGAGAGGGCTAGGGTGAGGGTATTTTCCATATTACACAAGAAAAGGCTGAAAGGAAAAATTCCATTCAGCCTTTTCTTCTTTTTACAAAATAATTAAACCCATTCCAACATCCCTTTGCGCCACGTGTAAACGAGACCAGCAATAAGGACAAGAATGAATACGATACCTTCCACAACAGCGAACATGCCCAACTGTCCCAATTTTACCGCCCAGGGAAAGAGAAAAACAGTTTCCACATCAAACACAAGAAATACCAATGCAAAAATATAATATTGGGCTTTAAACTGTACCCAGCCTTCGCCAACGGGTTCAATGCCGCATTCGTAAGTTGATTGCTTGATCGGATTGGGCTTTTTGGGTCCCAAGATCCACGCGACGCCGATTGCGCCGACAGGAATGATCAAGCCAACGATAAAAAATAAACCAATGTAAAGCCACTCGTTCATTTACATGCTCCATCGTGAAATGTCTTGGTGTACCCGCAACTGCCACAAATTTTTAACATATGATAAACCTGTGAGGTACGGTACAAGCGGCAAAATTGTACCATATAGACCAAATCAGTCCCCATGACCTCATGTCAATATTTTGGGTGATATTTGTCATGTATTTTCCACTTCACTATGTCATTGCGAGCCACGCACTTGTACTTTTGTGGCGAAGCAATCTCCAAGTCTCTGAACAGAGATTGCTTCGGGCAAAAAAACAAGAGCGTCCTCGCAATGACAATTAACTCTTCTTCCTTCGTTTAAATAAAAACTTGATAATGTCTTCGATGAATGGGAACCCAACTACTCCGCCGATAATTGAGCCTATCACCCCGGATGTACGCACCAAATTGACCGACAGTCCGAAGAAATCCACCGCTTCAATCTCTACAATTTGAGCTGATACGGCAATTCGGCTTTGTTCTCCCGTTGACTTATCCGCAAAGTTCAAGTGCAGCCAGACCGTGCCGCGATACGTCCCCGTCTCTTGCGGACTAATACTCCAATAAAACGTCGCAGATTGTCCGCGTTTGAGCGGCTCGTAGATCGCATCCGCAGGTTGAACTTGCATTCCGGCTAGGTCAAGCCGCGCTTCGGCGGTGACGTTGTGCGTTTCATATAAATCGGGGATTTCAATCGTCTCCCCCACCACCGTATTTCCTTCGATTTCAGCCGTCGGCGTGATATTGCCCAGTTCGTCCACTTCCAACGTCAAGCGGACAATATCCGCTTCGACGCCGGCGCGCATTTTGGATGGGAATTCCAGTGTGAGCCGACGCGTTTCGGGAATGGCTGGCACTGCGGCAATTTGAGTCGGCTGGGAGGTTGGCGCGGGTTCAATCCCTGGATCAGACGGCAGCGGAGCAGAATGCTCGGGCGACGAACCAACTCCACAGGCGATGGATGCGCAAATCAACATCAACACAGCCGCTGAAATAAATATCTTGCGCAACGAATAATTTAATCGGTTCATATTTCTAAGTTTATGGAAGCTGCATCTCGGCAGGCGCAATCGACTGAACGCGCGTCTCACGCGGATTTGGTGAATATGCCCATATCAATAGTGCAATTGAAATTGTAAGGATAAAAATAGCGAGAAAAAGACGAATTTTTTTCTTCATAAATCCACTTCTTCAACCTCAATGTACCACTTCACACGCGTACCCACACGGTCACGCAATTGCCATGCGATGGGTTTTGGCATTTCTTTAAATGTATTTTGTATCTCGCGCGCACGGCGGACAACAAGGTCGCGGTCTTCCTGTGAAAACGCGAGTTCCTTGACAATGAATTCCTCCACGCGCTGCAAGTTAATGGACACGGTTTTATATAATCCCCAGTCGTTGCTGCATAACTGGGCGATGACCTGTAAATTTATAACGCGGTCATCATTTCCAGTTTCATTATTGAATAAAATGGATGAAATATCAAGCGCATCTTTGCGATTAAGTTCGAGGATCTGCGCTTTGGACAGGAGCAACTCGGCAAGCGGAATCGTCAACGGGTCAGCTTTGAGACGCGTCTCCAGCGGAATTTTATGACACATCACAAAATCGCCGACAAAAACGTCCACCTTAACGCCTCTTTCTTCATCGTTATAAATTTGTCTTTCAGAACCATTCAGGATGTTAAACTGCTTGTCGGGACTGTACCCCGCCTCGGGCATGAAAGATTCGAACTCACGCCGCTGTTTTTTGGCAACGACAAAATCCAAGTCGGCAAACTCGCGGACGAATAAGGGATGTCCCAATTTGTCATGCACGCGCACTGCCACTCCGCCAATCGCGCGGATTTGAATATCCTTCGCCTCTGCCGCGCTCACCAAACGATTTACTTCCGCCAGCATTTCCTGTGATGTCATCGCCATTCGTTCACCTTAAGCGACAAGTGACAGTCACCCGCTGCGCGAGATGACTGTCACTTGTTTATTTATAAATTACTCGACTGGAATTTCAGCCTGAACTTTGTTCAGGTCAATGCCCTTGCTCTTGCGGTAGGCTTTGAAACCAAAATAGATGATCGCCGCGAGGACATAATTCCCAAGCATGTAGAGAACAGAATTGGTGTTCTTGATGCCGATGCCGTACAACGAATTCGGGTCGATGATCCATTGATACAGCAAGTAGACTAGGAAGCCGCCGAAGATCAGCCCGGCGATGGTAATCAACGGAACGCCGAACACATTATATTGAGCAATCGGTGATGCCTTGTATAAGTCGGGCTTGGTGTAGGGAAGCACGATCGCAGCGACCGTAGTGCCGAGGAATGTGACTGCAATCACCAGCGTGGAACACAATGTCAGTGTTTGGAAACTGGCAATATTGTACGCAAATAGATACGCCACAATTACAGACGGGACAACCATCATCAATAGTGCATTGATCGGCGTGCCCGTGCGTTCATTTATTTCAGCAACTTTTTCGGGGAGCAGGCGGTCAAACGCGGCGGCGAAAATAACACGCGTGGAGGAAAGGAATACCGTTCCGCTCCAGCCGAACCACCACAGGCTCATCAATGCGACGACAACAAATTGAATGACTTTATTGGTTGTGAGGAATGCGGCAAGCAAAGCAGGATATGGCCAAACAGGGAATGCAGGAGCATCTGCGCTGTAGCCCCAGGCATAATTCCACCATGCGCCGCCAGCCTGCACGTAAAAATCCCAGCCGATGGTCTGTTTGATGGCAAAAAGCAGGATGATCGCCAACAAGGTTGTTACGGCAAGCGCCCAACCCATGCCAGCCACGTTGCGTTTGAAATCGGTTGCACCGCGCACCTCACCATACAAAGTTGCGCCCCAGTTCGGCCATAAGTTGAAAAAGACAAGGTAGGGAATCACCAGGAATACTGCCGAGAACGAGCCGCCGCTGAACGGAGTGATCGCGCCCGCATTCGTCCCAAGTGTGACCGTTGCATCATACACGCCGGGAGCCGCACCAAACATGGACACTGCGTTTGATTCCAGTCCGGCTTTGAATGCTTCGGGAGTGCCTGTCAGCAACAAGCCGATCACGATCAACAAGCCCAACATGCCACCGTAGAATGAAAACTTTTGAATGCGCGCGTAGGTTTTCATTCCCAATGTAATGAAGATGCTGACAATCGCAAGCGTAATGATCGAAGCCGTGAACGCTCCATTTTGCGTGCCTGCGAACCAAAGCGCAAGGTCTTTCGCGCCAAGCACGCCCAAAATTGGCACAAGCACAATATGACGGAACATATCGCCATACAGCGGAACCCAAAGCCAGAGGATGAACCACCAGCCCGTCACCGCGAGGATAAAGCCGACAGCCCCGCCCAAAATGCGGCTCTGCCAAACATAATCTCCGCCAGAGCGCGGCATGACCGAGATCAGCGCGGCATAGACCACGACTTCAAAGAAAATAAATAACGCGCTGACAATCAGCGCATTCACCATGCCACCCTCAAAATAGTACATCTGACTAAAGCTGTACAAACCGAGGGTGATCAGGTTGATCGAGAACAACGCGTAAACGAACGCGTCCATGACTGACCAGGAACGTACCAAGCCAGTCGCCTTACGAACAAACAAGTCGCTCATAACACTCTCCTCTTTTGGTCTTTTTTACTCGCTGTCATTGCGAGGCAATGGTCTTCTGCCGAAGCAATCTCCAACTTGCGCTCACAACGACAACAAGAGATTACCCTGTAGTCAAAACGTAATCTTCTATTTTGTTTTTTCCAAGCCTCACAATGGTGCCAAGCAGAGTTCCCTGCTCATACATGGAACCCGGATTGATACAAAGAGTTTTGCCGATACGCGATGTTCCGCGCCCTTCGTGGATGTGTCCGTGCAAACCGAGCAAAGGCTGAACCTTCTCGATCGCTTCACGCAGCGCAGTCGACCCGACAGGCTTCATCGAGTTACCCGCCAACACGGGGCGTAGATTTTTATCCAGTTCCGGCGCTTCATCTAAATTTGATTTATGGGGAGGCACATGGATATTGAAGATTGAATTATGCGGATTCTTCAACTGTGAAGTCATCGCCTCATACCTAACTTTGAGTTGATCCTCGTCCTCTTCACGGTGCGTGTCCCAGGGGGTTCGGTTCGACCAACCCGAAGAGATCATCTCGTGATGATCGTCCAGTTGAATCACCTGCCCCTCGACCAGCAATACATGCTTGCTGGAGCGGACAATCTCATCCACTTCATCCATATCATCATTGCCCGGCGAGCAGTAGATTTTCATGCCGGTGCCTTCGAGTTTTTTATCCGCCAGATCCATCCATTGCTGAACGACCTTCAAAACCTCAGCGAGAAATATCACGCTGACACGATCAGGGTCTTTCTCAAGTTCGGCAATTTCATCTGGGTTGGTCAGGTATGGATAATATCCACGACTGCGGACACGCTTGATAAGGTCTGCGAGTTCTTCTTCATTCGTGGCATCAAACACCTGTTCAAGCAAAGTCATGCGATAGTTTTTCCCACCCTGATGCACAAACGGGACAACCGCCTTGCCCGTCATATCGCCGCCAAGGATCATCCTGTCGGCGCCGTAGAATTTCCCCGCGTTAAGAAACTTACTCCAGCAAATATCCGAACCGTGTACGTCTGTTGCAAAAAATAATGTAGTCACATGCGAGTCCTTTGTTTTGGAGATGTGGCTTGCTGCTTGCAGAGATGGTGCGGTATTGATTGCTGATTATACCCGTCCAAAAATAGAATGCAATCATTTTGATTAACAAAAAACGCCCGCCTAACGGCGGGCTTGCGAAGGAGGAGGAACAAATATCTATTTATTTACGCTCAACGAATCTGACAGAAGATATTTCATATACGCCACATGTTCATGCTGTTGAAGCACAGACGAAACGATCCATTGAAAAAACACAAAAATAATATGCATCAGCCTTAGACCTTGATCTCTCAATTTCATTGATGATCAAAGTATAAGGTCGGGCAATTAACCGCGTATTGTCCAGGTGTTAAGGATGGGTTAAGGGGCAATTCAGAGAATCAACAAGTCGATGGAAATACCGCTTTCGTTTTACGCTAATTTCGTGACATTTGTTACACAAAGGAAAATTCGTTTGGTTGTAGAATTGACACATCAAGCAAAAATCCACGCATTACTTGCGGATACCGCCAACAAGGGACAACATTATGAAAGTCTTCATCAGTTCCACCTACAAAGACCTAATTGAATATCGCAAAGCTGTCAAAGAAGCCTTGGAGCGTCTTGGTCAGCAAGCTGGCGGCATGGAAATTTTTGGCGCCCGTGACGAAGAGCCAAAGATTGTTGCGCTTGCAGAGGTGGGAAAATGCGACCTTGTCATCGGCATTTACGCTTACCGCTATGGATTCATTCCCGAAGGTGATGAGATTTCGATCACAGAGCAAGAATACCTGCACGCCAAAAATAAAGGCAAAGATATTTTGTGTTTTGTAGTACATGAAGATCAACCTTGGTTGCCTAAATTGGCGGAAAAAGATGCGGAGAAAATCAAAAAACTCGACAATTTCAAAACGCAAATCTTGAAGGGAAAAACCGTTGACTTTTTCACAACACCCGAAGACTTGGGAATGAAAGTCGCCACCTCCGTTCATAACTATCTTGAAGAACACAAACCCGAATTCCTAATTCCTAATCACCTAATTACCAATCACCAATTACCCACTGGCTCCACCCTCCCCACCCAACCCTACTTCTTCGGTCGCGTGGACGAACTCAAAATCATCGCCTCCGCCCTCTCCCCCGACTCCCGCACCTGGGGCGCGCTGATTGACGGACCTGGCGGCATCGGCAAGACCGCGCTCGCCATCAAAGCCGCACATGACGCGTCCGCGGAACTCTTCGAGCGCAAGATTTTCATCACCGCCAAAGTGCGCGAACTGACTGCGGAAGGCGAAGCCAAACTGACCGACTTCACCCGCCCAACCTACCTCGCCATGCTGGACGAACTGGGCAAGGAATTGGGCGCAGACGGACTCGAAAAACTCCCGCCCGATGAGCGTCCCAACGAACTGCGCCTTGCGCTGGCGGGCAAGAAGGCGCTGATCATCTTCGACAATTTGGAAACCCTGCCCGAAGACGAACGCACGCGCCTGTTCCAATTCCTCTCGCGCCTGCCCGAAGGCAACAAAGCCATCGTCACCTCCCGCCGCCGCACCGACGTGGACGCGCGCATCGTGCGCCTCGACCGCCTCGCCCGCGACGAAGCCCTGCAACTCATCGCCGAACTCGCCGCCAAATATCCGCGCCTCGCCCGCGCCTCCCAAAAAGAGCGCGAAGACCTGTACGAGATCACACAGGGCAACCCGCTCTTCATCCGCTGGATCGTGGGGCAGTTGGGGCGTGAAGGCTCGCAGTGCCGCACCATCGCCGAAGCCTGCGCCTTCATTGACAAAGCCCCCAAAGGCAACGACCCGCTCGAATACATCTTCGGCGACCTGCTGGAGACCTTCACCGCCGACGAGACGAAAGCCCTCGCCGCGCTGACGTATTTCAGCCTGCCCGCCAAACTCCAGTGGATCGCGGAGATGACCGACCTGCCCACTCGCGCCGCCGAGACCGCGCTGGAAGACCTGACCGACCGCTCCATCCTGACCTCCGACCTGTCCGCCCAAACCTACTTTTTACCCCCGCTGACAGCGAAATTCATCCGCACGCGCCGCCCCGAAGCCGTGACCCAAACAGGTGATGCCCTCACCGACCGCGCCTACGCCCTCACCCTGCAATATGGTGGATGGGAAAGTTACGAAGGTTATTCCACGCTGGACGCCGAATGGGACTTCATCTCCGCCGCCCTGCCGCGCCTGCTGACGGGTGACAACCGCCGCCTACAAACGGTCTGCGACCAACTGGATATCTTTCTAGACTTCACGGGTAAATGGGACGAATGGTTGTGGCTATCCGAAAAAGCCGAAGCGCACGCCCTCGCCGCCAACAATAAAGAGAACGCGGGTTTTCGCGCATATTGGGCAGGATTCGCGTACTTCCTCCGCAACCAACCCGCCGAAGTGCTGGCTTGCGCCGCCCGCGCCGCCGAACACTGGCAGGAAAGCACGCCGCGCAATAAAGCGACTGCCATCCAACTTCGCGGTCACGGTTACAAACTGAACAAGGATTACCCCGCTGCTATCACCGCCTATCACAAAGCGCTGGAAATAGATCGTTCCATCTCCTCCGAAAGCGACGATATTGTTACCGATCTAAACTATTTAGCAAGTACAGAACATGCAAATAAAGACTATACTGCCGCCGAGCGAGACCACCGCGAAGCCCTGCGCATTGCGAAAATTTTCAAACGAGACGACCGTATCGCCAACATCACAGGCAACCTGGCGGAACTCGCCCTCGACCGCGAGCAGTGGGCAGAAGCCGAGACCCTCGCCCGCGAAGCCCTCGCGCTGTCAGAAAAAGTCGGGTGGCAAGAGTTGATTGCAGGCAATAGTTACCTCCTCGCCAGAGCCCTGCTCAAACAAAATAAAAATCTGGATGAAGCGTTATCCCTGTCCTGCCGCGCCATCGAGATTTACACGCGCCTGCGTCATCCCGATTTGCAGTCAGCGCAGGAAACGCTGGGGGAGATCGAGGGAGCCATCCACGAATGAGACCTGCCACGAATTCACGAATGGGAGTTGGCGTATTCGAGTATTCGTGTGATATTCGTGGATGGTTTGACGGAAGAAAGAGCCATCCACGAATGAGACCACGAATTCACGAATGGGCGTCGGCATATTCGAATATTCGTGTGGTATTCGTGGATGGTTTGATGGAAGAAAAAGCCATCCACGAATGAGACCTGCCACGAATTCACGAATGGGCGTCGGCGTATTCGAATATTCGTGTGGTATTCGTGGACGGTTTGACGGAAGAAAGAGCCGTCCACGAATGAGACCACGAATTCACGAATGGGAGTCTGTCATATTCGTGCATTCGTGAAATATTCATGGACGGTTTGACAATGGAAAAAATTCGTGGGCGGTATTATCACAATCAACGGAGACCCTATGCCCCTTGTAGTTGACTCAACGGGAAACGACCTGACCTTCAAACTGATTGGTTTGGCAATGGATGTCCACAACGAACTTGGTTATGGCTTCAAAGAGGAAGTGTATGAGAAAGCCATGGAAGTCAAACTCAACCATGCGGAGGTTGAACCGAACCGCCAATACGAAGTCTTTGTTGATTTCGAAGGCGAACGGGTCGCGACCTTCTATTTGGATTTATTTCCAAACCAACAGGTGGTTGTGGAAGTCAAAGCGTTCAGTCACCAACTGACCAACGACGAACTGGCGCAGGTCATCAACTATTTGAAGTCCACTGGCGCACCCGTCGCGCTATTATTCAACTTTGGGCGCAGAAGATTGGAATATCGGCGGGTCTTCCCTGGCAAGGACATGAAACCTGTCCAAAGAATTGGGCGGGACAATGCGATAAAGAAGTAAATACCGCACAAAGACCGTCCACGAATGGGAGCCGTCCATTCGTGCATTCGTGAAATATTCGTGGACGGTTTGCCCAAAGCGCAGGCAACGCTGGCGAAGATTGAAAGGGCAATGATGAAGGATGAAAGATAAAGGATGAATCGATGAAGTGACAGTCACCTGCGAAGTGACTGTCACTTGGTAAGACATTTAGAAGTCTTTCCGAAAACATCAAGAAGTTTTTCAGAAAATATCAGTACATTTTGAGAAACCTCTCCTGTCAGGGATAAAAACCTCTCAAGAGAGGATTGCAAACCTCTCAGGGAAGGATTACAAACCTCTCAAGAGAGGTTTCCCAACGAGTCAAGGAAGGTTTTTTCCTTCATCTAATAAGTTCAAACTTCCGAGGTCTTAAAGACCTCGGAGGTTTTTCTTTTCGGTTGTAGGGAAGAAAAGTCATGCCGCGCCGTCGAGATTTACACGCACCTGTCTCATCCACAATTACAGTCCGCGCAGGAAACGCTGGCGGAAATTGAAAGCTCGTTGGGCAACGCGTAGGGGCGACGCAAAGCGTCGCCCC
>CAMCQT010000082.1 GCA_945877125.1 Candidatus Brevifilum fermentans
CCTCTTCAATCACTTCCGCCAACATCTTGCCTATTTGGTTTATCTTTTCAATGTTATATTCCATTTTGAACCTCGGGTAGTTTGGTTTGGTTGGTCCCGAACTATCCTACCTGAGGTTACCTCTCCCTGACAACCTTTGCTTGCACACCGTGTCGAAAGTCAAAGGTCGAAAGCCAATGACCTTTGACTTTCGACCTTTGACTTTTTTATTTCACGTGCGCTTTCAAATACTTTCCCGTGTAAGACTCTTTCACTTTCATGATCTGTTCAGGCGTTCCCTCGGCGATCAGTTCACCGCCGCCGTCGCCGCCTTCGGGTCCGAGGTCGATCAGCCAGTCGGCGATCTTGATGATGTCGAGGTTGTGTTCGATGATGACCACCGAGTTGCCCGTATCCACCAGTCTTTGCAGGACTTCAATTAGTTTATGGACATCCGCGGCGTGCAAGCCGACAGAGGGTTCGTCTAAAACGTACAGTGTGCGTCCCGTTGCACGGCGCGATAATTCCTTCGCGAGTTTCACGCGTTGCGCTTCCCCGCCCGAAAGGGTTGTGGCAGGCTGACCGACTCGCACATATCCCAACCCAACTTCCTGCAATAGCTTCAACTTATTTTGCATCGGCGGATAATTCTTGAATTCTTCGAGTGCGTGGTCAACGGTCATGTCCAACACGTCTGAGATGCTGTATTGGTCGTGGAACATTACTTGCAAGGTCTCACGGTTGAAGCGCTTGCCGTGGCAGACATCGCAAGGCACGTAGACATCTGGCAGAAATTGCATTTCGATTCGCAGTTCGCCTTGTCCCTGACAGGCTTCACAACGCCCGCCGTGGACATTGAATGAGAAGCGACCCGGCTTGTAGCCGCGCATTTTGCTTTCGGGCAGTTCGGCAAATAGTTTGCGAATCTCATCAAACAAGCCGGTGTATGTGCCAGGGTTCGAGCGCGGCGTGCGCCCAATCGGGGATTGGTCAATATTGATGATCTTATCGAGATGTTCGATGCCTTCGATTTTTTCGTGCTGACCAGGGTTTGTGTGAGCGAACATCAACTTCGCGGCTAGCGCGTTGTATAAAATATCGCTCATCAACGTGGATTTGCCCGAGCCTGATACGCCGGTGAGACAAACCATTTTTCCCAATGGGATCGAGACATCGATGCCCTTCAAGTTGTTCGCCGTTGCGTTGATGATTTTCAGCGATTTGCCGTTTCCTTCGCGCCGATTCTTCGGGACTGCAACCTGCATCCGCCCCGAGAGGTATGCTCCAGTCAATGACTTTGGGTGCGCCAAAATCTGTGCAGGCGTGCCTTCCGCGATGATCTCTCCGCCATGCTCGCCGGCGGCAGGACCGAGATCAATTACCCAGTCAGCTTCGCGGATGGTTTCATCATCATGTTCAACGACCAGAACCGTATTGCCCAAGTCACGCAGACCTTTCAGCGTTTCCAGCAATCTTGCATTATCGCGCGGATGCAGACCGATGGAAGGTTCATCCAACACGTACAGCACGCCGACCAACCGCGAGCCGACTTGAGTTGCCAACCGAATGCGCTGCGCCTCTCCGCCTGATAAAGTTGTGGCGGAGCGGTTCAATGTCAAATAATTCAAGCCCACGTTGACCAGAAAATTAAGCCGTTCCTGAATTTCTTTGATGACTCTTTCGGCAATCGTCTTCTGTTTTGAAGTCAGCGGGGAATTTTTGCCGGAGATTTTTTTGACCCACTCGAGGGTTGTCGAGACCGGCCAGGAATTCGCTTCCACAATGTTGACGTTATCCACGGTCACAGCCAGCGCGGCGGGATTTAATCGCTTGCCGCCGCAGCTTGGGCAGGGGCGGTCAGACATGAATTCGCTAATCTTCTCGCGGATATATTCGGAGTTCGTCTCACGATACCGCCGTTCCATATTTGTGATCACGCCTTCGAAAGCGCGTGTGAATTTGAATTCATTGCCGTTCGAGTTTTGATAGGTCATCTGGATTTGTTTGTCGCCTGTGCCGTAAAGAACGATCTTCATTTGTTCCTTGGTTAATTCTTTGACGGGCTTATCCAAATCTATTTTGAACACTTTTGCGGCGTTGACCAAACTTTGCCAGTAGTAGCCGCCTTCTTCTTTCGGCCCACTCCACTCCATGCTGATGATGGCTCCATCGTTCAGCGACACGCTATCGTCTGGGATGATGCGCTCGGGGTCGATTTCTAATTTTGAGCCAAGTCCCTGACAGTCCTGACAGGCGCCTTGCGGTGTGTTGAATGAGAAGGTGCGCGGTTCAATTTCGTTGATGCTGACGCCGTGTTCGGGGCAGGCGAGATGTTCGGAGAAGTTCAAGTCGTTGGCGTCGAAGGTCGAAGGTCGAAGGTCTTCGCCCTGACCTTTGACTTTTGACTTTTGACCCTCTTTACCGTCCACCAAATTTACGGTGAGATAGCCCTCGCCGAACTTAAGCGCGGTTTCAATTGAATCGGTCAAACGGGTGAGTGCGGCTCTTCGTTCTTCTTTTTCGCCTTCGTGCGAAATGACCAGGCGGTCGACCACGGCTTCGATGGTGTGCTGTTTGTAGCGATCGAGTTCGATTTCATCATCCAGCGAGTGGACAGTCCCATCGACGCGGACGCGGGTGAAGCCAGCCTTGCGTATCTCCTCGAAAACGGTTTGGTAGGTTCCTTTGCGGCCGCGCACCAGCGGAGCGAGAATTAAGACGCGCGAGCCTTCGGGGAGTTTTGCGACCTTGTCTACAATTTCCTGCGCCGACTGTTTGACCACTTCACGTCCGCAGACGGGGCAATGCGGAATGCCTGCGCGTGCAAAAAGCAAACGCATGTAGTCGTAGATTTCGGTCACGGTGCCGACTGTGGAGCGGGGATTGTGCGAGGTGGATTTTTGGTCAATCGAAACGGCGGGGGAGAGCCCGTCGATGTAGTCCACATCGGGCTTGTCCATTTGACCGATAAATTGGCGGGCATACGCCGAAAGCGACTCAACGTAGCGGCGTTGACCTTCGGCAAAAATTGTATCGAACGCAAGCGATGATTTGCCCGAACCTGATAAGCCTGTGATGACCACAAACTTATCACGCGGAATTTCAACAGTAATATTTTTTAGGTTGTGCACGCGTGCACCGACAACGCGAATGACATTAGCTGACATAGTTCTCCTTGGGGATTTTGCTATTGTAGCACAAATGTTTCAGACAACGCAAATGCTCGAGGCTGGAAAATGCCGGGGAGCAGAATCAACTTCAAACTAAGTGGGGTGCGTTGTTGTAAATCTTCAACGACAAAATTCTCATCCTTCATAATTCATCCTTCATCCTTTGATTCGCGTTATACTGAGTGCAACTTCTCAAATCCGGCGGTGTTATTTAATCAAACCCCGCCGGTAAGGTTTTAATCTTGCCGGAACTCGAATACAACGAAGAAGAAATTCTTGCGCGCGCTTCACAGGGTGACCGTGATTCTTTTGGTCAACTCTATGAGCGTTATGTGGAACGCATATTTAATTATGTGTACTACAGAACTGGAAACACTCACGATGCTGAAGACCTGACTGCGCGTGTGTTTCAACGGGCAATGAAGCACATTGTGAACTACACCGATCGCGGTGTGCCGTTCTCGGCCTGGTTGTATCGCATCGCTCATAATTTGGTTGCGAACTGGCACCGAGACCGAAGCCGCAAGCAGGAGATCCCGCTGGATGATTTGCCGATTTTGCCAGCCAAAGGCGAACATCCTGAGCGAAATCTGGTTCGGTCACAAGAGCAGGATGCGCTGCTGCGGATGATCCGCACGCTGCCTTCGGAGCGACAGAATTTGCTGATTCTGAAATTCGTTGAGGATCTGTCCAATGCAGAGATTGGCGCGATCATGGGTAGAAGTGAAGGCGCTGTGAAGAGTCTTTATCACCGTACTCTTTTGGCGCTTCGAGATCAATTGGAAGATCAGAACCTTAGCCTTGAAGGAGATTAAACCATGTTACGAATTGTGACGGATGGCGCGGCGGATATCATGCCTGCCTGGGAAAAAGACTTTGATATTAAAGTTATTCCAATTAACGTGCATTTTGGCGAGAAGACTTACATCCAAAATGTTGATCTGAATTTGGATGGGTTTTATAAACTGGTGGATGATAAATCAAACCCATTCCCGAAGACTTCCCAACCCTCTCCGCATCAATTTGTGGAATTTTATAAGAATAACTTTGAGCCTGGCGATACCATTCTCTCGATCCATATCACCAGCAAACTTTCTGGAACCTATGCTTCCGCAGTCGTTGCGGCAGAAGAATTGAAGGGCACATACAACGTGGTCACGTTTGATTCTTTGGGCGGCTCGATGGGTACTGGCTTTATGTGCCGCACCGCGCGCCAAATGGAACGTGATGGCAAAAGTGTGGACGAGATCGTGCGTTATCTCGAATCTATTCGCGAGCAGTCCCATGTCATTTTGACGCTGGATACTTTGGAGTATGCGCGTCGCAGTGGGCGCGTGGGTACGCTTTCTGCGGCTATGGCTTCCATATTGAATGTCAAGCCGATTGCGCTCTTGCAGGATGGGCTTGTCAACATGGTGGAAAAAGTCCGCACCCGCAAAACTGCTCTGGATCGGGTTCTTTCGATTGGAAAGGAAACCGTCGGCGACAAACCCGTGCATCTTGGCGTAGTCCATGCCCGCGACCTTGAATCTGGCAAAGCCTTGCTCGAAGAAGCTCAAAAACATTTCAACATCAAAAGCGTGCAGATGACCGACCTCTCCATTTCGCTCGCCATCAACTTTGGACCCGGCACAGTCGGCTTGGTGCTATATCCCGCAGAATAGGTACGAATGACTAAACGTAAGCAGACTCACTCCCCTGAAGAAGATATTCAATTCCTCGAGGCGCATCTAGCCGGCACCTTGAAGCCGGTTGCGCCTCCGAAAGAAATTGTCCAACGCCTGAAAATTCGCGTCCAAATGCCCGGCCGCGAGGAGATAACCTCGCGCCTCAGTGATTGGCGAAGACTATTTGTTGTGTTTGGCGGCGTTGTTTCTGGCATGTTGTTACTCATTACGCTTGCGCGTGCGTTCTATTATTTGGTCGGGCGCAGAGGCTAGATGTAGTTTTTTGTTTGAGCATAAAAGAGTCCCCCAAGTCTCGATGACTTGGGGGACTCTTTTGATTTAATTCCGCCGATCAATTTAGACTTCGGTATACAACAGCCAGTCACACAATACACGTGACTCGGCGACCAAATCTGCATCGAAGGGAAGTTCGAATTCTTCAGTGACGCGCACTGTCAAATGGTCAACGATCAACTTCAAGTTGAGGGGGAGAAGCGCATCTTCCTTGAGCAGATTCAGCAAATCATACGCGCTCATGTTTGGAACCTTGATCCCTTTGCGAGACAGATAATCCCGTATGGCAATGCCAGCCGCGCGGCGCGCACAGACGCGAGCCTGTCCCTCATTCTTTTTGATGCGGGCTTGCTGGGCTTTTTCAAATTCGTTGCGTAGTTGTGTTTTCAAATCATTCATGCTGGAAATTATAATATACCTCCCGGCAAGTCTGCGATAAAACTATGGGGCTATAATTGTAAAGAACAACATTAAAGGAGAAAACATGAAATCTATATTTTTGCGATTGTGTGGAATTTTAATTGCGGCAAGTCTTGTGCTGGCGGCCTGTGCCCCAAAGGTTACACCGACAGTTGAAGAGAATATTCAACCTTATGAACTTACTGGTACGTATCAAGTTACAAACGATTTTGTGCTCGCAACTTACTATGTGGAAAATGCCGTCGCGTTGACCGATATGCACGGCTTCGTGATTCGTGACTTGGAATGGGAGTTGCCGGTTGATTCTCAAACGCTAGGTTTTATGACCTTCGATGCGGAAACCCTGACCGGTACTTTTGAACTTGACCCGCCTGCCATGCCACAAGGTGAGTTCAACGATGTGGATAATGACGGCATCGAAGAGCAGGGCGTTCAGATATTTGCAGTGGCGTATTCGCCCAATATCTACGGCGGACCATTCGCCGAAGGCGATGATCGTTCACGCGGTTGGCCTTCTTATTTGGCATCTGTCAAAACGGACGCCGAAAATAAAGATGAAGTCATCGGCGGAAAACTCGTTGTCTGGGCGCCAGATGCAGACCAGCAATTTCCCACCAGTTTTGGCGCGGATGGTTTGCTCTTCACCGCAGATGATGCCCTCGGCGCGATCCCCGCAGGATATTCAATTGTAGATTTGGACCAAACTCCGTTTGCCGTTACGCAGGAAGCAAATCCGCAGTTAGCGCTTTACGAGCCGCAGGATATTGCTGTCAAGGACTATTCGGCAATGTCCTACACCGAATCATTCGACAAGATGTTTGAAGTCATCCGCAAAGAATATGCCTTTGCTGACCTCCAAGGCAAAGCCCCCGATTGGGACGCGTTGTACACCGAACTCAAGCCGCGTGTGGAACAAGCCGAAAAAGCCAAGGATGCAAACGCTTTTTATCTTGCATTGCGTGATTTCACCTGGGCATTCAAAGACGGACACGTCAGCGTGGATGGCGGTGATTATGCCAACCAGGATTTTGGAACCGCAGTCTCTGGCGGATATGGCTTTGCCATCCGTGAGTTGGATGATGGGCGTGTGATCGTCATTTACGTGTTGGATGGCGGACCCGCACAGGCGGCGAACATGCAGGTCGGTGCGGAAATTACCGAGTTCAACGGCCAGCCCATCAGCGAGGCGATTGTCGCGGCGCAATCTTATTCCAACCAGTCTTCCGAATTTGCGATCCGTTATCAGAAAGCCCGCTATCTTTTGCGCGCGGTGCCCGGCACCGAAGCAAAGGTCACGTTTGCAAATCTCGACGGCATTCCTCAAGCGGTCACCTTGACCGCGATTGAAGAACGCGAAAGTTTCAGCCGCACATCACTTTACTTCGGCGTCGACACCAATTCACTGCTGCCCGTGGATGCCGAGATCATGCCGTCTGGAAATGACGCGGTGGGCTACATCCGCATTAATAGCAATTACGATGACCTCAATCTTGTGATCCGTCTTTTTGAGCGCGCGCTTCAACAATTTGAAGCCAATGGAGTTGCGGGCGTTGTGATCGACATGCGCTACAACAACGGCAGCGCGCCGCTCGGCTTGGCGGGTTTTCTGACTGATCAGGAAATTCTGATGGGTCAGTTGGAATACTTTAGCGACAAGACCGGCAAGTTTGAAGCCGAAGGCTTGCGCGAGAAAATCTTTCCCAATCAGAATCAATATCGTTTTGAAAAGATGGTCTTGCTGGTCGGGCCCGCATGTTTCAGCGCGTGCGAAATCGAAGCTTATGGCTTTAGTCAGGTGGCAGGTATGATCGTCGTCGGTCAATCTCCAACCGGCGGCGTGGAAGCCGAGACTGCGCGCGGTAGTTTCAATTTACCAGAAGGATTCAGCGTGACTGTCCCCACCGGAAGATTTATCCTGCCCGATGGCAGTATCTTCCTCGAAGGGCAGGGAGTGCCGCCCACGCTGCGCATCCCTGTCGACGAGACGACTGCTCTCGCCTCCGACGATATTGTCCTACAAGCAGGCATTGATGCAGCCCTCCAACCGCTCGGCGCGGGCGTTGCTCCGAGCGCCGCCCCCAAGATCGCATCCACCACCGAAGCCGAAGCCGCATTGACATCGGGCGCGGCGTTCCTCGAAGACCTTGCCCGCGAGAGCTACGATCCCGCTGTCACCTTTGCCCTACCCGGCACCGCCACTTATTCCATCCCGCTGACAGAACCCGAACCGCTCATTTGGTCGTATGCCTGGTGCGCGGCAGATGCGAAAACACTCGCCGCTAACTTTGAGAATATTGACCTTAAGTTTGCGCTCGATGAGAAAGAAGTCCCCGTTGATTCGTTTGCCGTATTTGAAACCGAAACAGGCGGCAAAGTCTGCCGCTTGATCTATACCTCATTAAGTGACTGGCCCATCGGCGAACATCACCTGACCACAACTGCCACATTCAAGGTAAAAGTCAACGATGGTTCCACCGATTACGAATCTGGCGATTACATTCTTGATTACACAGTGTATGTAAAGCCGTAAGAACCTCTAAATATGATGTCATTGCGAGCCGCCGCTCCTGTTCTTCGGCGGCGAAGCAATCTCTGTCTCGTTGAGGGGATTGCTTCGGGCGGAAAACAAGGGCGCCCTCGCAATGACATTGTTAATAAATTTACAATCCTTTTACATCCCCGCCACACCTGCATAACTTCTGCCGCCTAAAATTGCATCGTAACCTAAACCTAAAAAGGAGACTTACGATGAAAAACATATTCAACAAAATGATCTTGGCAGTTTTAGTTGCCGCCCTCGTCTTTGCCGCATTTCCGGTGACCAGTGCTTTTGCCCAGGGTGAGAATCCGCCCAAAGCTGAGTTAAACAACGAGAAACTGGAACAAGTCTGGGCGCGTCAGTTGACGAACTATGAAAAAATCGGCAAGGGATTTGACGACACCGACGCGCAAATTGCCAAATTCCAGGCGCGGATAGACAAAGCTGCCGATAATGGAAAAGATGTCACAGCTTTGCAAGCCGCGCTGGACGCTTTTGAATCTGCGTTGAAAAGCGCCAAGCCGACTTACGAAAGCATGAACGGCATTGTCAACTCACATCAGGGATTTGATGCGAGCGGTAAAGTAACCGACGCCGAAAAAGCAAAATCCACAGTGCAGGAGATGCGAACAAAGATGTAGGAACTCAAATCTGCGATGGGTGGCACGGGCAAGGCTTTGCGCGAGGCGTTGAAAGCCTTCCGCGCAGCGAACAAACCTGCCGAGGCTCCCGCAGCGAGCGGCACATAAATTATTTCATCGAATACAAAGGCACGGTCATCCCGTGCCTTTGTATTTTTGCTTTTACTTCAATGGTGGGATGAAAGCCATTTCTGCATTAAAATGAACTGGTTATAGTGTACGTAATCAATCCTATTGATTTGCGAATCCCAACCATCATAAAGAGGTAATTCATGAAAAAAGAAATCGTTCACACAGACAAGGCTCCTAAAGCCATTGGACCCTACTCACAAGCCATTCGTACCGATTCAATGATCTACACTGCCGGACAACTCGGGCTTGACCCTGCCACAGGGGAATTGGTTCATGGCTTCGTCGAAGAGCAAACACGTCAGGCGCTGACAAATTTGAAGAACGTGCTCGAAGAAGCTGGTTCAACAATGGCGCATGTGGTCAAGACCACTGTGTTCTTAAAAGAAATGATCGACTTTCCTAAAATGAACGCTGTTTATGCCGAATTCTTTGGTGAGAATCCACCTGCACGCAGCACCATTGCCGTGGCAGGTTTGCCCAAGGGTGGACTGGTCGAGATCGAAGTGATTGCGTTAGTCCCATAAATGACCGCTGAACTGATCCTGCTGGTTGACGACGAACCTTCCATTATTCAACTCTCGCGCATGTATTTTGAGCGGGATGGTTTTCGCGTGCAGGAAATCGGCGATGGCGAAGCTGCGCTGGAGGCGGTTGCAAAACACCGCCCCGCGTTGATCGTGCTGGATGTGATGCTCCCCAAACTTGACGGCTTTGAAGTCTGCCGTAAATTACGGGCAGGCGGTGACCAAACGCCCATCATCATGCTCACGGCGCGCGACGAAGACATTGATAAAATTCTCGGTCTCGAACTCGGCGCAGATGACTACCTGACCAAGCCATTTAATCCGCGTGAGTTGATCGCGCGGGTCAAAGCCATTTTGCGCCGGAGCGATGGCAAACAGCAGGCAGATGGAAAACCAATCCATCGCGGCGATTTGATGATCGACCCTGTTTCACGTGAGGCGCACATCGCTTCGCGCCCCCTCGACCTGCGGACTCAGGAATTTGACCTTTTGCTCACTCTGGCAGAACAGCCCGGGCGTGTGTTCAGCCGCGAACAGTTGCTTCAACTTGCCTGGGGTTTTGATTTCTACGGACAAACCCGCACAGTGGATGTTCACATCGCGCACCTTCGTAAAAAAATAGAAGGCTCAATTGTGAAAATCGAAACCGTCACTGGGGTTGGGTATAAATTGGTTACATAACACGGAACACGCAACACGCGGTATTTTGTGTTCCGTGTTCCGTAAATTTCCCTATGTTTTCCTCTCTTCGTTCCCGCCTCTGGTTAAGTTATGCATTGCTCATCGTTACGGCGTTGGGCATTGTGGCGGTGGTGCTGTTTGTTTCCCTGCTGCGAAATCCCATTTTGTACCGCCAGACAACCGAGAGATTGAAAGCCGTGCAAACGGTTGTGCTGGATCGTGAGAACGTTTCACCGTCACAGTCAATTTCTGTTGCGGCGAAAAAGGCTTCACGCATGTTTGATGTGCGTGTTTTGTTGTTTTCAAAAGACAAGCAATTAATTTTAGATACGTATTCTGGTCAGGGCGCCGCGCTGCCGTTTCCTGAAAAGAAATTGATTCAGCGGGCTGTTCCACTTGTGCGAGATGAGAACGGCGCGGCATGGTTGTATTCGACCGAGAAACTCCCAGACAAGACCTATTTGGTGGTCGCTTCGCCGCGTCCGCGTATTTCGATTGTGAATTTATTCGCTGATGATTTTCTGCCGCTCATTTTGCAAAGCGGATTGATCGCGCTGCTGCTCTCGCTGGTGGTTGCTTTTCTTTTTGCCCGCTGGATCGCCGACCCGTTGCAGAGGGTGGTTGTCGCGGCGCGTGCCATGCCATCAGCGGAGATAAAGCCCGTAGAATCGCTGGGCCCGCATGAGGTGCAGGAATTGACGCGCGCGTTTAATTCCATGATCGAGCGCACGCAAGCGAGTCAAAAATCCCAGCGCGATTTTGTCGCCAATGTCTCGCATGAATTGAAAACGCCGCTGACCTCTGTGCAGGGATTTGCTCAAGCCATTTTGGACGGCACTGCCGATACCGAAGCTTTGCGCCAGCAAGCCGCGCAGGTGATCTTCAACGAGTCGGGGCGCATGCACCGCATGGTGTTGGATTTGCTCGACCTTGCCAAGCTTGACGCGGGTACGGCAGATATTACGATGTCGCCGGTGAACATGTCTGCGTTGCTGAATGCCATCCGCGAAAAATTTACGCCGCAGTCGCAAAAAACAGGCGTGGAAATAAAAGTGGATGCCGCCGCGAACCTGCCGACCCTGACCGCGGATGGCGACCGCCTGGCGCAGGTCTTTACCAATTTGGTGGACAATGCGTTGAAGTTCACGCCAAGTGGCGGCACGATCTTTTTGCATGCGTCGGTTGGAAATGCAGAAATGCAAATTGCAGTTTCAGATACGGGTGCGGGAATTCCCCCCGAAGCGCTGTTGCATATTTTTGACCGTTTTTATCAAGCCGACTCATCTCGCAGGGGCGGCGCGAAACATGGCGCGGGGCTGGGGCTCGCGATTGCGCACGAAATTGTGCAGGCGCATGGTGGTAAAATAGACGTCCGCAGTAAGTTGGGGGAGGGAACATCTTTTGATGTATTCCTGCCTTTGATGCAAAAATCTGCGACTACAATTGTTCGTCGAAAATAAACCCTCCTCGCCGCCGATGACTTGGCGGCGAACCGTTGCCTAAACTTATGCCCATGCCGCCTTTTGTTTCGATCATCGTCCCTTGTTATAACGAAGAACCCACCATTCGCCATTTGCTCGATGCCGTCCTCGCGCAGACTTATCCGCACGCGCAGATGGAGTTGGTCATTTCTGACGGCATGTCTACAGACCGCACGCGAGATGTGATTGCCGCGTTCCAGAACGAACACGCCGATTTGACGGTGCGCGTGGTGTTGAATTCGGCGCGGACTATTCCCTCGGGGCTGAACCAAGCCATTCGCGAGTCGCGCGGCGAGATCATTGTCCGCCTCGATGCGCATTCGATTCCCATTCCAGAATATGTGGAGCGCTGCGTCGCGGCGCATGAATCAGGCAAAGGCGAAAACGTGGGCGGCGTGTGGGAGATTCGCGCGGGGGCTGAGACGTGGATCGCGAATGCGATTTCGTTTGCGGCGGCGCATCCGTTGGGCGTGGGTGATGCCATGTATCGGCTCAATGCAAAAGCGGGCGCAGTGGATACAGTTCCGTTCGGTTCGTTTCGCCGTTCGTTGGTCGATAAGATTGGTGCATTCGATGAAACACTTTTGGCGAACGAAGATTATGAATTTAATACCCGTGTGCGCGAATCTGGCGGCACGGTCTGGCTTGACCCATCGATCCGCTCGGTGTATTTTTCACGCAGCACGCTCGGAAAACTGGCGACTCAATACTGGCGTTATGGTTTTTGGAAATTCAAAATGCTCGAACGCTACCCGCACACACTGCGCTGGCGACAGGCTTTGCCGCCGCTATTTGTGTTAATCCTCTTTGTTCTTATTGTGTTATCCTTGTTTATTGGAATCGCGCGTTATTTTCTTGCCGCGCAGTTGTTTGTTTATTTTTTTGTGCTGGTTTTGGCTGGCACAAAACTTGCGATCAAAAAAAATACAGGATCTCTCTTACCTGGCTTGCCGCTCGCGATCTCGACCATGCACATGGCATGGGGCGCAGGATTTTTATGGAGCGGCATCTCAAGTCCGTTCACAAAACATGGCTGATATTTACCGACCTTCATTACGATTAAGACCAAGCGAACAGCGCTTCATTTTATTGATGGGCGATCTTGTTGCTTCGGCAGGTGCAATGTTCATTGCGCTGTATATTTGGTATCAATTTTCTCTCGCACGTGAAATTGAGCGTTTGATCGTGCGGGGTTTTAATGTCGACCGAGCCGAGCGTCTTGCCGCGAGCATCATTGATCTTAAGATTCCAATTTGGTTTTATCTTCTGCCTTTAGTCTGGCTTTTATTAATGGTGGATTCTTACGAGATACATACCGCCTCAAATTGGAAAAAAACCCTGCGTAGTATTGCTGTTGCTCCTGTTGTAGGTATATTGGGATATTCCCTGCTCTTTACGATTAATCAAGACCCTACCTCTCTGCCACGTATTGGAATTGGAGCCTTCCTCGTCCTCGCTTCGCTCCTAACTTTGGGCTGGCGCGGCATCTATATTCGACTCTATACCTCGTCAGGTTTTATGCGCCGTGTACTCATTGTTGGCGCTGGTAAAGCGGGGCACACGCTCGCGGATAATTATCGCAAGATCAACCCGCCTCCATTTCTGTTAATCGGATTCATTGACGATGACTTAAGAAAGCAAGGTAAGGCGAGTCATGGATTTGCTGTGTTGGGGACAAGTCAAAAATTACTTGATATTATTGAAGACTACCACGTCTCTGATATCGTGATTGCCATCAGTGGCGAGATCAAAGGCGAGACTTTCCAGTCTATTTTGGATGCCCAGGAAAAGGGCGTTGAAGTTGTGCGCATGCCCATTATGTATGAAGAGATGACACAGCGTGTGCCTGTTGAGCATCTTGAATCAGATTGGGTTATCCGCTCGTTTGTAGATCAGGTGCGGGTAAGCGGTATGTACGAATTATTCAAACGCCTGATGGATATTTTGGGCGGCTTGGTTGGCTTGTTGATTTTTATAGTTATCTTTCCAATTACTGCATTAGCGATCATTATGGAGAGTGGTTTTCCCATACTTTATTCACAGGAAAGATTAGGCAAAGGCGGGCGCTTATTTAGGATCTATAAGTTTCGATCCATGCTTCAAAATGCCGAAGAAGATGGCGAAGCCAGACCCGCTACGGTTAACGATCCGCGTGTGACACGGGTTGGAAATTTTCTGCGCCACACCCGTCTGGATGAAATGCCGCAGTTTTTGAGCGTACTGACTGGTGAAATGAGTCTCGTGGGTCCGCGCGCTGAACGCCCCGAATTGGTGGCGCAATATCAAAAACAAATCCCTTTTTATCGTGCTCGCCTGCTGGTCAAACCTGGTTTGACAGGCTGGGCGCAGATCAATTATGGTTATGTGGCAAGCGTGAAAGAAACAGTGGTTAAGATCGAATACGACCTCTATTACATTAAGCATCGCACGCTTAGTATGGATATTAATATTGTCTTGCGTACCATCGGCACGGTATTGCGTAGAACAGGGCGTTAATTGTATGTCACGTTTGTAACGTGACTTCCCCAAAGATTGGAGTAACCAAACATGAAATATCTCATCACAGGCGGCGCGGGTTTCATCGGCTCTCACATCGCGCGTGCTTTGCTTAAACAGGGTGCGGAGGTTCGCATCCTCGATAACTTTTCGTCAGGGAAACGCGAAAACCTGAGCGGACTCGACGTGGAAATCATCGAAGGCGATCTGCGTGACGCATCGCGCGTCGCCGAAGCGGTGCGCGGCGTCGAAATCATTTTCCACGAGGCGGCATTTGTCTCCGTCCCCGAATCGATGGAGAAGCCGCAGGAATGTTTTGATGTGAACGTGACCGGCACATCCATTCTATTTGAAGCCGCGCGCAAGGCTGGTGTGCAACGCGCAGTCATCGCCTCCAGCGCCGCTGTATACGGTGACTCGACTGCCATGCCGCTCGTGGAAAACACCCCACTCACACAGTTATCTCCGTATGCCTCTTCCAAGCGTGTGACCGAAATGTACGCCGAACTCTACACCCGTTCCTTCGGATTTGAAGTCGTTGCTTTGCGCTACTTCAATGTCTACGGACCCCGCCAGCGACCTGACTCGATGTACGCCGCCGCCGTGCCGATCTTCATCCGCCGCATGTTGGACAATAAACCCATCACCATCTACGGTGACGGCGGACAAAGCCGCGACTTGGTCAACGTGCGCGACGTGGTGCAAGCCAACCTGCTGGCATCGCGTCACCCTGCTGCTCCTGGGCAAATCTTCAATGTCTGCACAGGCGTCGAAACCCGCCTGATCGACCTGCTCGACATCCTCTACGAGATTTTTCCCAACGTCCCCAAGCATGTCCACGCCGAACCGCGCGCAGGCGACATCTACCGCTCCATCGGCTCGCCCAGCAAAGCCATGAACATCCTCGAGTTCCGCCCCCAAGTGACTCTTGCCGAAGGGGTAAAAGAAGCCGTTGAGGAAATGAGGGGATAAGTAAAAAGTAAAAGGTAAGAAGTAAAAAGGTAAAGTCAACAGCACTTCTCACTTCTCACTTCCCACTTTTTTCACCCCTCATCCTTCATAATTCATCCTTTCCCCCATGTCCTCCCGTTCCCACGTCCGCAACCGCTTCGTCTTAATTGGCGACCTCGCCCTCATCATCGTCTCGGTGTTGGGGAGTTTCGCTTTGCGGCTGGATGTGAGTCAATTGCCGTTTTATTTCCCTGCCGCGTTGATGATGTCTGCGGTGGCGTTGCTGATAAAAGTCCCTGTTTATTTTTACTTCGGCTTGTACCGCCGCCTGTGGATTTACGCCAGCACCAGTGAGTTGCGACTCATCACGGTCGCTGTCACCACCGCTTCGGTTTTGACCTCTGGCGTCATGCTTGTGCTGATTACGTCGGGCATTCTCCAGCCTGGAATGCCGCGCTCCGCGCTCGGCATTGACTGGCTTCTCTCACTCGTCCTCATCGGCGGTTCGCGCTTTGCCCTGCGGATTCTCGCCGAACAATCCACAGCGAAGCACGACTCAAAATCCAAACACGCCCTCATCATCGGCGCAGGAGATGCGGGTGCGCTCGTTGTCCGCGAACTTCAACGACCTTCCCAACTCAATCTCATCCCAATTGGTTTTCTTGACGACGACCCCGCCAAACAAAACCACCAAATTTACGGCGTCTCAGTCATTGGCAAAGTAAACAAACTCGCCGACATCCTCGACAACCAGCAAGTGGATGAAGTCATCATCGCCATTCCGTCTGCGCCTGGCAATATCATTCGACTGGTTAATGATGCCTGTCGTCAAAAAGGAATCCCGTCGCGCACCATGCCTGGAATTTACGAACTGCTCGGTGGCAAGGTCAGCGTCAACCGTTTGCGCGAAGTGGACATCACCGACTTGCTGCGCCGCGACCATGTCCGCGTGAATGATGAAAAAGTGGGACAGGCGCTTGAAGGCAAGCGGGTTTTGGTCACGGGGGCTGGCGGCTCCATCGGGCGCGAACTCAGCCGTCAGATTGCGCGGCGCGCGCCCGCTGAACTCGTTCTGCTCGGTCACGGTGAAAATTCCATCTTTGAAATTTTGCTCGAACTGCAAAGCAATTATCCCAACCTAAAACTTATTCCCGTCATTGCCGATGTTCGCAACGCCCAACGCCTCGACACGGTTTTCAAAATGCATCAGCCGCAAATCGTTTTCCACGCCGCCGCACACAAGCATGTCTCGCTCATGGAAGCCAATCCTGTTGAAGCCGTCACAAACAATGTGCTTGGCACGCGTAACCTTGTGCAAGCCGCAATCGCTCACAACATCGAGCGTTTCGTTCTCATCTCCACCGATAAAGCTGTGCGCCCATCGAGCATTTATGGCGCAACCAAACGTCTCGCCGAAATGATTGTTCTCGACGCCGCCCGCCAGCATCAGCGCGCTTTCACCGTTGTCCGCTTTGGTAATGTGCTTGGCTCGCGCGGCAGCATCATTCCCATTTTCAAAAATCAAATCGCCAACGGCGGACCTGTCACCATCACGCACCCCGACATGTTTCGTTTTTTTATGACCATTCCCGAAGCCGTGTATCTCGTTCTGCAAGCTTCGTCCATGCAAAACGGCGGCGAGGTTTTTGTGCTCAACATGGGCGAGCCAGTCCGCATCCTCGACCTTGCCGAAGACCTCATCAAACTTTCGGGACTCGAACCGCACAAGGACATCGAGATTATTTTCACGGGCATTAAACCTGGTGAAAAACTTGTGGAAGAACTCTGGGATTCTGACACTGCCCTCATGCCGACTCTACACCCTGACATTTCCCGACTCAACGAGCCTTCGAACTTGCCAACCCCGAACCTGATTCAAGCCATCAAGCAGTTAACCACCCTCAGCCTCTCGGACGACCGCGCCGCCATCACCCAACTCCTCGACGGACTCATCCCAGGCGCCACCGTCACCGAATCCTTTTCTGACCTTCAACCTTTGACCTTAGACCTCTAACTCATGCAAGTTAATCTCACCGATTGGAATAAATTTCTCATCAACCATCCCGAAGCGCATTTATTGCAACTCGGCGAATGGGGCGAACTCAAAAAAGACTTCGGCTGGAAACCAGTCCGCATCATCCAAAACGAAGTCGGCGCGCAAATCCTCTTCCGCCGCCTCCCGCTGGGCTTGACGATTGGCTACATGCCGAAGCCAGTTTTCAGTGGTCAGTGGTCAGTGGTCAGTGAGCAGTTTTGGCAGGAAGTTGATTCTGCTTGCAGGCAAAATCACGCCATCTTCCTAAAAATTGAGCCTGATTCATGGAGCGAAGAATTCATCCTTCATAATTTATCCTTCATCCTTTCCCCTCACAACATCCAACCCCCTCGCACCATCACCATCTCCATCAAAGAAGACGAAGAAAAAATCTTGGCGAAGATGAAACCCAAATGCCGCTACAACATCCGCCTTGCCGAGAAAAAGGGAATCACCATCCGCGCATGGGACGACATCCCTGCTTTCCACGAGATGATGACCGTCACAGGCGGACGGGATAATTTCGGCGTGCATTCCAAAGAATATTATCAACGCGCTTACGAGTTGTTTCATCCCAAAGGGACATGTGAACTATTGGTCGCTGAATACGAAGGCAAACCGCTCGCTTCGTTGATGGTCTTCGCCAACGGGAAACGCGCCTGGTATGTCTACGGCGCATCCAATGACCACGAACGCAACCGAATGCCAACTTATCTTTTGCAATGGGTAGCCATCCGCTGGGCAAAAGCGCGCGGCTGTGACGAATACGACCTCTGGGGCGTCCCCGACGAAAACGAAGAAACTCTCGAAGCCAACTTCGAGTCCCGCCACGATGGACTCTGGGGTGTCTACCGCTTCAAACGCGGCTTTGGCGGCGAAGTCAAACGCGCCGCGCAAGCCTTGGACAGGGTTTACAATCCGCTGTTGTATTGGCTTTATACGACATATGTAATTCGAAGTGCATAAACCTAATCTGCTTATCTACAAATTCTTCGCATCAAGGGAGTTGGAAGCAGGACTATGAAATTTTCGAGTGAAAATTTAAAGAGTTCATCAAGACAGGCGTTTATCATCTTTGTTGCGTTGGTACTTGTTATTCTCTTGTCGTTATATCTTTTAATTCAACAAACTCGCCCCAAACTTACTTATACTCTTGGCGTACTGGATCAAGGCTTTGAATTGGTTTGGTATAAGGATGCTGGCTTTGCGTCATTTGTTTCTAATTCTAATGGGATAATATTTGCCTTGCCTATTGGTGAAGAAAAGCTTGTTGCCTTCGACGCAAAAACTGGATTAATGTATTGGGAAACAGACCTGTCTTTCGAGCAGAGAGGTATGAGGGTGTTTCTTGCGGATGTTTTATCAGCCTATATTGTGACTTCAACTACTGTGGATGCCTATGATACTAAAACTGGGAATGTTAAGTGGTCGACAAAATTGGGCGATGGGCATGTTGCAATAGAGGCGCAACTTGATGGTGACTTGTTGAAGGTTTATTATGGAGATAGGTTGTATGAAATTGCATCGGAAAACGGAGAGATACTTTACATTAAGCCTGGCATTGCTCATGAAGACTACCCTACTTTTAAAATTGTCAATGATGAATTTTTGCTGACTGGGAGCACGAGTGGCGGATTGTGCGCACAACGAACAAAAACACATAAATTATTATGGTGCCATCCCGATATTGACTTGAATCTAATAACAATTGATGAATTATGTGGATCAGTATACGCTATGCCAGATGATAATGTGCTCCGGGTAATTGACCTTTTTACGGGGGAAGTTTTAATAAAAGCCGCGTTTACAAGAAGCATTCCTGTTGATGAGAAGGATGATAATAGATATGTGCCTGTTCTTTTTTATGTTGATGGAGTGACTGTTGTTTCTTTTGTGGATAGCAGGCAAACCTTTGGTTTAAAATCTGATGCACTATGTCAAATAAATACCTTATCTGCACCATAGTTGATTTTGCTATGTTGAGTTTGAATGATGCTGTTTCAAGTTTTATGGGACAATAGACGCAATAATTATGGAATCATTTGAAATCTGGAACCGCCTAATTGGTAATCTCCCCAACCCGCACTTCCTCCAAACCTACGAGTGGGGACAGGTCAAAGTGAAGTACGGCTGGACCCCTTATTACGCCGTTTGGACGGAAAATCAGTTTTCAGTATTCAGTGACCAGTTATCAGTTACTGAATACTGTTCACTGACCCCTGACCACTGCCTTGCTGCTGCACTCATCCTCAAAAAGCAAATCCTCTACCGCGGATTTGCCGCCCGCTTGTCTATTCTCTACGCGCCAAAGGGACCTCTGCTCGATTGGAACAATATTTCCCTGCGGACTCGCGTGCTGAACGACCTGCAATCCTTTGCCAAAAAGCAGGGCGCGATCTTCCTCAAAATTGATCCCGACATTGTGCTTGGGCGCGGAATTCCCAACAGCGAGGGAGATGCTCCAGAAAACAGCGGACAAGCCGCAGATGCGGAGTTGACGTGCAGGGGATGGGTTTACTCGTCAGACCAAATCCAATTCCGCAACACAGTCCTCATTGACCTATCCGCCCCCGAAGAAGAAATGCTGGCGCGGATGAAACCCAAGACCCGCTACAACATTCGCCTCTCCGAAAAGAAGGGTGTTTCTGTGCGCGTAGGCGCACTAGATGATCTGCGTATGCTTTACAAAATGTACGCCGAAACCAGCGTCCGCGACGGCTTTGTGATCCGCGACGAAAATTATTACATGACGGTCTGGAAGTTGTTCATGCAAGATCAATCTTCGACCTTCGACTTTCGACCTTTGACTATCCCATTGATCGCTGAAGTAAATAACGAACCCGTCGCCGCCATCTTCCTCAAAATTGACCCTGATGTTGTGCTTGGGCGCGGAATCCCCAACAGCGAGGGAGATGTTCCAGAAAACAGCGGACAAGCCGCAGATGCGGAGTTGACGCGCAGGGGGTGGGTTTATTCGTCAGACCAAATCCAATTCCGAAACACGGTTCTGATTGACCTATCCGCCCCCGAAGAAGAAATGCTGGCGCGGATGAAACCCAAGACCCGCTACA
>CAMCQT010000083.1 GCA_945877125.1 Candidatus Brevifilum fermentans
AGTATTCCCCACACACGTGGGGATGAACCGGCTTTCCAAACTTGCGAAGTATTTCAACGACAACGTATTCCCCACACACGTGGGGATGAACCGTATGTCCCTGATCCAAACAGACGCAGGAATTTGTATTCCCCACACACGTGGGGATGAACCGCGGAGAATGCGACCCGACAGACGATAATTACAAGTATTCCCCACACACGTGGGGATGAACCGCGGCTGCAAATATGCTGATGATGGCGTGTGTTGTATTCCCCACACCCGTGGGGATGAACCGATGACCGACAAACAGTTGCGAAGTTTTATCAGCGTATTCCCCACACACGTGGGGATGAACCGCTACCGGCTTTGATGGCGGCGGCGTTGAAGGCGTATTCCCCACACACGTGGGGATGAACCGCCAGCGCGAAGGAAAGCCTCGCCGACGTTATCGTATTCCCCACACACGTGGGGATGAACCGCCAATGAAAAACCGCAAAGACGAAGCCCTACACGTATTCCCCACACACGTGGGGATGCGCTGCGTGGGCGGATGGGGTTGGTGATAAATTACTCCCTGCAAGAACAGAACTTCCAATCCGACGCTGGTACAATACGAAATAACCAGTCTCCTGCCTCAAAGGAATCTCCCCATGACTCTTCCACCCGCCGACGGAAAACTATTCTTTGAACTGATGTGGAAACTGCAATATTATGTGAACCAACAACGCGGTCTCCATAAAGACATTTCCTCGCTGGAGGAATACGCCAGTCTCCCCGCGGAAAAGAAACTCAAAGCGCGCGACGAACTGTGGAAAGATACGAAGTTGATCGAAGCCTATGTGCGGGAAAACCCCGATGCTATTCCCGCCGCTGAATTGCAGATCATCCTCAAATGGAAGGACTTCATAAAAGGCTCCTTCTTCATTTTGCGCCACTTAAAAAAGGGGTCGATTTTCATTGGCAACGATAATCAGGTCTACGCAGTGCAGGGCATACAAGATCCGCTGGATGAGCTAATTCCCTCGTACGCCCTGCCGCAAATGGTCGAGGCAGTATTGCTTCCCTTCAAGGGTCAGATCATTTATGACGGCTTGCTGTCGGGATACCGCGTCCATTTTGGTGGAGGCATTCGCTCAGACATCAACCACACGTATACCGTTGCCAAACAAAAAAACCGCGTCATCTCCACACTCGAACCTTATCAGCTGCCTTCGGTGGAAATCAAACCGAAGAAGAACATCCTGCCGCAATTGAAAGAAATATCTGCTACGATGAGCAAACTAAAGAGCGCCAGCGCGCTCCAGAAATCCGCGCTTGCCCTTGCCTGCGCCAGCCTTGAATTATCCATTGCGGATGCAGAAGGAACTTTATCTTCCGATCAGATTGATGCACGCGCCCGCAAAATTCACAAAGCGTCCATTCGCTTGCTCAACATGCTTGACATTATGGAAGAGGAATAGGAGGAAAACATGGCTCCAAGAGGCACTTGGGTATTCGACCCAAATTCAGGTGGCATCAAAATTCCGCCAACTGTGCAAGCGGATGTGGAAAAACGAATCCGCGCGATTGCAGAGAAGGAATTCAAAGGCAAATACACGCGCCTTGAGATTCGTTTCAAAAATCAATTCTGTTACATTGACGCGTATACCGAGCCCGTTCTCACTGACGGTTGGCCTCCCGCAGATTGGGGTGAAACTCGCGAAGAATACGCGGAGCGCCTGCGCAATACTCCCAACCATCTTTGTCGTCTGCGTTATTTCGGCAACGACGAATGGGGTTTTGCTTTTTATACATACAGCAATGAGAAATATGAATTGTCCATGTATGATGATGGTCAATTTACAAGCAAACCAGAACGGGCTTTTCTGATCTCGGCAAATGTTTATCTGAATGAGTGAGGGAACTCATGAAATCAGGTAACTGGAAAGAAGAGTTTGCGGGCGATGCATAAATCGGAGCGGGCGGTTGTCGATCTCAGCCGAGACATCGAGTCACTGCGAGGGCGGATGGGCGAGTCCACGCGGCAGGTGGAGGGGCTGTTTGAGAGTCTGCTGGCGCAATCTTTTGACGGTGGACGGCAGAAAAACTACGGTCTGTCATCCACGGTCTGCTTTGCGGGCTTTGCAACGGAAACTACAGACGATGAAGATCATGAATATAAACCTCATTGTGTGACTATATTCGATAATTTAGCAAACTCAAAGTAGGGTAGGGACATATTCGTAAAAGCGGAATTTCATGTCGTATAATAAGCGGACTATGGGGCCAACCCCGTGTAAGGCGCAATGATTACATAAAATAGTTTATCTCTGGAAAATAATATTTCTGATGACTACACCCGAAGATATTACTCTCATTATCATTGACTCTCATCTGACCGCTCGCGATTGGAAGGTCTCATGTTTTATCTTGAGCGGAGTCTGTTAGGATGTCTCATATCTTTATCTCCTACTCCCGCAGAGACATTGACTTCGCCAGCAAGGTCGTGCAGGCGCTGGCTGATAACAACTTGGATACCTGGGTTGACTGGAAGAGCATCCCCAAAGGCGAAGACTGGGAGCAGGAAATCTATCACGGCATTGAAGAAGCAGATGCATTCCTCTTCTTGATTAGCCCAGATTCCGTTGCTTCACAGATGTGCAACAAGGAGATTGCCCACGCGGTCAAGAACGGCAAGCGGATTCTCCCAGTATTTATCAGCAACGAGGACCCTGGCGAAGTTCATAAACGTTTTTATACAGACAAAGCCAGAGAAGAAATATCAAAACGTAATTATATTTTCTGCCGCGAGAGACAGGATGATTTCAATAAAGCGATTGAAGAAACATGCCAGTCCATTCACACAGATTATGAATGGTTGAAATACCACACAGAGTTACAAGTAAAAGCCCTAAGATGGGAACAGAAGAAAGACAACAGCCGACTTTTGCGGGGAAAGGAATTGCGAGAGGCGGAACAACAACTTGCCGAGGTTGGCGCACAGGAAGACCCGCAGCCAACGAAAATACAACGTGAATACATCCTTGCCAGCCAAAGATATGAAGTACACCAGAGGAGGCAATTTACCATTGGCTTAGTTACTGGTCTTGCAATTCTGGCTATTTTCGCAGTTTTTGCTTGGGCACAAAGAAACACTGCCAAAGTAGAAGCAAATTCACGTGCAACAGCCGAATCGAATACTGTCTCGGAGGCAAACGCAAAAGCTACTGCACAGGCAAATGCTGAGACGCAAGGAGATATTGCTCAACATCAATTGATGAGTGCCCAAATTAAAAACAACTTTCTTCGTTCACAAAATGCGTTGTCAGAGGGTAATGTTGATATTGCTGTTTTATTATCTCTTGATGCCTACAAATTAGCTAAAAACAATAATGTGGAGACTCGCCTGACAGATTTACAAGCGCTCCATGATGCTTTGGAACTGCTTCAAGGTGGAATAGGATTGGGATTTGAGCCCAACCTAAGAGATAAAAGCGCACTGACAAACCAAGTAGCGCAACATTTATTTTTTCTCCCGGACGGACAGCATCTTGTTGCTGTTGGCTTTGACGCAAAGGAAACGGATGAGGTCGAAAAGATAGTCGTTTATGATTTAAGTAACCCAGATAGTTATCCTTGTTTGTTTTATGGAGAAAGTGACCATTATCAATCTCAGAAAGCTTATGATCAAATAATAATCGCTGAAGAACAGGGACTTGCTTTTTTTTATAAAGAGCGGCGCCTGTATTCCCTAACGTTAGACAGCTTTATAAGTTGTGATTTCAGATTCGAAGATATTTATAAATTTGAGAATTATGCATCTACCTTTACGGTGCTTGACAATAAACTATGGTTTTTCGGGGACGGATTTATTGGAAATTTTGACCTAAAAAATTTAGCAGAGCCACCAGAAATAATATACTTTCAAGGATATGAAGACCTTGCAGATAGAGATACCAAAACAGCTGTCAGTTCTGATTATAAGTGGTATGTCCTAGGGAACAGAGACAATACAGTTTATTTATGGAGTCTAGAATATCCAGAAACCCCAATTTTATTGAGGGATGACAGAGCGCTAGATTTATCGGATGCAAATTTTTCTTACAATAATCAAGAAGTGTTTGCATATCACCAAAATACTAAATACACTTGGCCACTATCAAATCTTGGGCAAGTCAGTGTTGAAGAAGTGGATAGAGGCTTAACGGAAAATCATTCTCCTGTCCATGATGTTCGGGCGGTCAGAATAGAAAACGGGTTGTTGACATTCATAATGGATGCCAACAAGGCTGTGTTTACATTTAAATTATATGACCTGTTCGGTTATCTTGACGAAAACAATATTAAGCATGTCGCTTTCAGTCCTAACGGCGACGCGCTCTTTATTGTCGAGCAACTGGAGTTTTCATCAAGAATACATGTGGTGTTAATCCAGAATATAGAAGGTAGATATTTGTTTGAATCTTACTCTCTTGGAGGATTTGCTGGAAAGTTAGATAATCTTGTGTTTGGTCCAAATGACCAATTAGCCATCCAAACATCCAAAAGCGATATCAGAGTCTGGAACTACAAAAAAGACATTTCACCAAGTTACATGAAATCGATACCTTCAAGTAATTCATACAGATTGCTGTTTGGCGAAGATAATAATTCATTATTCCTATCGAATTATTCAGGAACAAGTGCCAATTCATATTCTTTATCATGGGCAACGATAGCCAACCCTGAAAAAGCGTTACTTTCTTTTCAGGGGGACAGTATTCTTTCTATTGAAAACCACAGAGAAGAAAAAATGTTGGTAGGTGGCACTTCTCAAGGAGATCTGCTGGTATCGACCTTCTATGATCTTTTTTATAATCCGGATGTATACACCGGATTTGACGAAGCAAAAACGATGCGTCTTAGCTCAGATGCAGGGATTTATGCAATTGCTATCAGTCCCGACGCAGGAAAATTTGCAGCAACCGACACATCTTATATAGCTGTTTGGGATGCGGGACAGATTGACCATCCTTCTTATATTATTGATTCTTGGAAAGCATGGGAAAATGATGGCTTTCAAGGAGACATTATCAACCTCGCATTTACTCCTGATGGGAAATATCTTCTTTCTGTAAATGAATTTGCCAGCATTTCAATATGGAATACGAATGATCTTAGTGGCTTTCCACAAACTTATATAATTCATGATCATTGGGTTACCGATATTGAGTTTAGCCCGACTCAAAATATAGTCGCTACAACTAGTTGGGATGGGCGCGTGAAATTATGGAATTCTCTAAATTTTCAAGAGCCCATTAGTGTTTTAGAAGGACATACAGACCATGTAACCGACATAGAATTTTCTCCCAGCGGTAATCTATTGGCATCCATAGGAAATGATGGCAAAGTACAAGTTTGGGACATAAATAATCTTCAAGCAGGGCCTTTAGTAATTAGATTTCTTCCCTCTGTCGTTGCCAATGATTGGGCCAACAGTCTAGCGTTCAGCCCTGATGGAAAATGGCTGGCATATAGTGGTGATGGGCAACTTTTTATGCGTTTAATTGACCCCGAATCTTTATCAGATGCAGCCTGCAGTCTGACTGGCCGCAACTTCACCCAAGCCGAATGGCAACAGTACTTCCCTAGTGAGCCCTACCGTCTCACATGTTCTCAATACCCCGCTGGAGAGTAAAATTCCCTCATGCCCACACCCGAAGAACTCGCCCGCATTAACATTGACCGTCAACTGACCACCTGCGGTTGGACTGTGCAATCGCGTTCCGAGATGAATTTGTATGCTGGTCGCGGAATCGCTGTGCGGGAGTTTCCGTTATCCACTGGCGAGGCGGATTATCTTTTATTCGTGGATCGCAAAGCTGTGGGGGTGGTGGAGGCGAAGCCTGAGGGTGTGACGCTTTCGGGGGTGGCGGATCAGGCGGCGAAGTATTCGGTGGGGTTGCAAGCGAACATTCCACATGTGACTCTGCCGCTGCCGTTTTTGTATGAGAGCACGGGGGTGGAGACGTTCTTCCGTGATGAGCGGGATCCTGAGCCGCGGTCGCGACGTGCCTTTACGTTTCATCGTCCTGAAGAGTTAGCCGATCTGCTCATTGATGCGAATACTTTACGTGCTCGGTTACGAAACATGCCGACACAATTCCCGTTGATTACCACAGGATTATGGGGTGCGCAGGTGGAGGCTATTAATAATCTTGAGAAGTCATTGGCGGAGAATCGTCCGCGGGCGTTGATTCAGATGGCGACGGGATCGGGGAAGACGTTTACGGCGGTGAGTTTTGTCTATCGGTTGATCAAGCATGCGAAGGCGAAGCGCGTTTTGTTTTTGGTGGACCGCAATAATCTCGGGCGGCAGGCGTTCAAGGAGTTCGATCAATATCTGACGCCCGACGATGGGCGCAAGTTCACCGAGTTGTACAACGTCCAGCATTTGCAGAGCAACGTGCTTGATTCTGTCAGCAAGGTGCATATCACTTCCATTCAGCGGTTGTACTCGATGCTGAGCGGCGAGCCTGAGTTCGATGCAGCGAATGAAGAGGGGTCGCTGTTCGAGTTGGGCGCGGCGCTCGATGCCCAGCCGCCGAAAGAGATCCGCTATAACCCGAACTTTCCAATTGAGTATTACGATTTCATCGTGGTGGATGAGTGCCATCGCTCGATCTACAATCTGTGGCGCGGCGTGCTCGAATATTTCGATGCCTTCCTGATCGGGCTGACCGCCACGCCTTCGAAGCAGACTTTCGGCTTCTTCAAGAAAAATCTGGTGATGGAGTATCCGCGCTTGCGGGCGATTGCCGACGGCGTGAATGTGCAGGGTGATGTCTATCGCATTCGCACAGAAATTTCTGAGAAGGGCAGTAAAGTAGAGGCGGGATATTTTATCGGCAAGCGCGAACGCATGACGCGTGCCGAACGCTGGGAAAAACTGGATGAGGATTTTGAATACGATCCGCGTCAACTCGACCGTCAAGTTGTTTCCGTTGACCAGATACGGACTGTGCTCCGAACTTATCGCGACAAACTGTTCACCGAGATGTTCCCTGGGCGCGAGATCGTCCCGAAAACCTTGATCTTCGCCAAAGACGACAGCCATGCGGAAGACATCGTGCGGATCGCGCGCGAGGAATTTGGCAAGGGCGATGAGTTCTGTCAGAAGATCACGTATCGTTCGACGGGCAAGAAGCCCGAAGATTTGATCAGCGACTTCCGCAACAGTTATCATCCGCGCATTGCCGTAACCGTGGACATGATCGCCACAGGCACAGACATTAAGCCGCTCGAAGTGCTGTTGTTCATGCGCGCGGTGAAGAGCCGCTTGTTGTTCGAGCAGATGCTGGGACGCGGCACACGCGTCGTCAGCCAGACCGAGTTGCAGAACGTGACATCGGATGCAAAGACGAAGGATCGCTTCGTGCTGATCGATGCGGTGGGTATCGTGGAATCGGAACTCGCCGACCCGCAGACATTGGAACGCAAGCGCAGCGCGTCGCTCAAGCAGTTGCTCGAGTCGGTGGCGGTGGGCGTGACGGATGAAGATACGCTCAGTTCGCTGGCGGGGAGACTCGTCAGACTGGCTAAAAGCTTGGGGACGGCAGAGCAGGCTGAGGTTAAAGAAAGAAGCGGCGGACTGTCGTTGGCAGACATGTCCAATCGCCTGCTGGATGCCATCGACCCAGATAAAATCCAGGAGAGTAGCAGTCCGCAAATCCTAATCGATGCGGCGGTGCGACCGTTGGCGAGCAACCCCGAACTGCGGGCGCGGCTGACGGAGATGCAGTCGCGGCATGAGCAGGCGATTGACGAGGTGAGCCAGGATGCGGTGATCGAGGCGGGTTTTACAGATGAGGCGTCGCGGCTGCTGGTGCGGTCGTTTGAGGAGTACATCGCCGAGCATAAGGATGAGATCACGGCGTTGGAGATTATTTATAGTATTCCGCGTGGCAGGGGCGGATCGCGATCCGCCCTTACGTTCACGCAGTTGAAGCAGTTGGCGGAAGTGTTATCGCAACAGCAACATAATTGGACGACGGAGGCGTTGTGGCGGGCGTATGCTCAGTTGGAGCGTGATCGCGTGCGCGGGGCGGGGACGCGGCGCGTGTTGACGGATCTGGTTTCGCTGGTGCGTCATGCGGTGCATTTGGACGATGAACTGGTGCCGTATCCCGAGCGCGTGCAGAGACGCTATGCGGATTGGCTCGCTTCACAACAGAGCGAGGGGCGGGCGTTCACATCCGAACAACGCTGGTGGCTGGATCAGGTAGCGACGCACATCGGAGTCAATCTGGAAATCCATGCCGAGGATTTCAATTACGGCGAGTTCTTCAATCGTGGCGGACAGGTTGCGGCATTACGCACGTTTGGTCCGCAGTTGAAGGGGTTGTTAGATGAGTTGAATGAAAGGCTTAATGTTGACAACGCGAGCGGTGGAGAATAGTTAATGGTGAATAGAACGCTGCCTGATGGTTGGGAGTTGTCAACATTGGGAGAGTCTTGCGATGTTGTATTAGGTCAATCACCATCATCGGACACTTACAATGTAGATGGTATCGGTTTACCTTTTTATCAAGGCAAAACCGAATTTGGTGACTTGTATCCTACGCCCGAAAAATGGTGTTCATCACCGAAGAAATTGGCAGAAAAAGATGACATCTTGATTTCTGTTCGTGCACCTGTCGGTCCAACAAATCTATGTCCAGAAAAATCTTGTATTGGTCGTGGATTGGCGGCGCTTCGCCCAAAGAATATGCCAACCAAGTATTTTCTCCATTATCTTCGTTACATCGAAAAAGAATGGGATAGCAAGGCGACTGGAACAACCTTCAAAGCAATTACTGGTGACGTTTTGCGAAACCAAGAAATTCCACTTGCTCCGCTACCCGAACAAGAGCGGATCGTGAACCGAATTGAGGAATTGCTCAGCGATTTGGAAGCGGGCGTGGCGGCACTGGAGCGCGTTCAAATAGGACTACAACGCTATAAAGCGTCTGTACTTAAGGCAGCATGTGAGGGGAAATTAGTGGATGGAAAATCAGAAATTGAGGAAGGCAAATTGCCAGAGGGATGGAGATGGGTTGAAGTTGGCGAACTATGCGATTGTATTGTGCCAAATCGAGATAAACCAAAATCATTCTCAGGTGATGTGCCCTGGATAACTTTGCCTGACTTTGGAGAAAGTATTGAAATACGAGAATCTAAATCGGGACTCGGATTAACCGAGGATGAAATAAAGCAATACAGAGCAAAGGTAATTCCAGCAGGAAGCGTGGTTATGAGTTGTATTGGGCGTTTTGGAATTACAGCAGTTGCAACTCGAAATATTGTTGTAAACCAACAGTTACATGCTTTTCTTATTCCTGAGAATTATTTAGATGCGCGGTATCTTGCTTACGCTTTGAGAACACAAATCCCTTACATGGAAAAACTTGCAACGGCAACTACAATCGCTTATCTAAATAAGGGTAACTGCAATAGTGTTCCCATTCCCCTTCCCCCGCTGGATGAACAGCGGCGGATCGTGGCTGAGGTCGAGCGGCGGCTGTCGGTGGTTGGGGAGGTCGAGTCCGCGGTGGAGGTGGGTCTGGTCCGCGCGGGGAGGCTGAGACAGTCCGTGTTGAGGTCCGCGTTTGAGGGGAGGTTGTAAGATGGTTGCAGGTTTGAAGGTTGGAAAGTTGGAAGGTTTGTCCGCGGTGGAGGTGGGTCTGGTCCACGCGGGGATGTTGAGGCAGTCTGTGCTGAGGTCCGCTTTTGAGGGGAGGTTGTGATGATATTGGCTTGGACAAAGGAGTAATCTATGTCAAAACCTAAAGACGATGTTCGAAAACCTTTTCAACTTGATTGGAAGTCTCTTGGTTTTGGAATTATAGCGGGGGCACTCTTGCTGACAGTTATTATGGCAGCAGGTGGTCGAGTCGAAGAGTGGAATTTTGGGGTAGTGAAAGTAGTAATACCGACATCTACAAGCAGTTCAGTTTCACCCCAAGCCATAACCGAAGCAGAGACAGCAATTGAGTTCTTTCCGATCAAAATATTTGATTACGATGGAGTCGGGGACAGTCAGGTCAAGCAAGGGTGGGCAAAACTTGCCATAGCCTATACCGACCAGAAAGCCAGTTATCTCTTTGATTATGATCTGCCATCAGATGGCACCTTCGGATATGCAGGATTGGATTTTCGCCTCGAGCAAACACAGGATCTGTCCATGTATAAAGCCGTAAGAGTTGTTTTGGATTATTTCGACGACACATCCCAGTGCGAATTTTTTATTAAGGATATTTCTTTTCAAGGTGATTATTTCCTGCTAGGCAAAACCACTCCGCCTGGGGGTTCGCTGAAAATTAATGGAACAGAATACACATATGAAATTCCCCTTTCGATTTTTACAGGACTGAATTTCAAGGCGGTTTATGAGGTCGGAATGTCTGTGGATACCGATATTACCCAAGGGAAACATTCGATTACTGTGAAGCAGATTACATTCGTTCGCTGAGGCACAGATGAAATCTTTGCTATCCATTATCCCATTTTTCAAAACCTATAGCAAAAGTCTTCATCCTGAGTGGCGACTGTCGGTGGTTGGGGAGGTTGAGTCCGCGGTGGAGGTGGGCTTGGTCTGTGCAGGGTGGGTGAGGCAGTCTGTGTTGAGGTCCGCTTTTGATGGGAGGTTGTGAGATGGTTGCAGGTTTGAAGGTTGGAACGTTGGAAGGTTTGTCCGCGGTGGAGGTGGGGTTTGGTCCGCGCGGGGAGGCTGAGACAGTCTGTGCTGAGGTCCGCTTTTGAGGGGAGACTGTGAAGCAAATTTGACTTTTTGCAAATTGATGATGTTATTAAACCCTGGGAGGGAACCATGTCAATGTCATCTCATCTTGTGAAACGCGCAATTGTATTGTGGAAAAGTGGAAAAAGAGTAGAGGCACGTAAAATTTTTGAGGCAAGCATTTATAACGACAGGCAAAATGAAGATGCCTGGATTTGGTACATCTATAGCCTGGAAACTAACAAAGAAAAAATAGCAGCTCTGGAAACATTTTTAAGCATTTTTCCCCATCACGCAATTGGCGAAAAAGCACTTAAAAATCTGAATGCGGAAGAATTGCAATATGCTAACTTACAAACCAAAGTAGAAACAAAACCGCTGAGGACAAAAAATATCCGTCAGGCAAAGTTGTTGCCAATTCAAGCAGTCAAACCAATTCAACGATCAACACCGAGCCTTATTCCCTGGGTGTTGGTGGTTTTAGGTATATGTTTCATTCTCACGAGCTCAACAATAAATGCCTCGCGTTACAACTCGTTACAATCCGAGAATCAAATTTTAAAGGATACTAACCAGACAATCGCACGAAACTATGATCAATTAAGTGTCGAGCACCAATTGGTTCAGTCGGAATATCAAACACTTCAAGTCACTTATGGTGCACTTCAAACTGAACATAAGAATTTACAAGACTCCTACGACTCCTTAAAGATTGACTATAACAATTTGGCTCTGTCTTATGAGGAGTTCAAATATAGTGCCATTGCCCCACCATATATTTACACCAGAGAAAGGGAGGTATTGCTCGTTTTCAAGAAATTGGATGGCTCGCTTCTGAAATGGACAATATCTTCTGACTGGCTGGAATATCATCTTCGACGCGGAGATGAGTTGAGAAATAACCTGACTTATGATTTGAGCTTGTACAATAAATATACTGACGAGACATATAAAGTTGTGGATGATAGAGACTTTGTAGATCCGACCCCCTTCACTAATTTGCTCTCTGATTTGTACAACGAATCAGAGAGCGATTATGCTTTTATTGAAGAAGTCTGGAATATTGTCGCACAACTTACAGCTTACACATCTGAAATTCAAGAAACTCCACGTTTCCCAATGGAGACGTTGTTGTCAGGTGGAGGCGATTGTGAAGATCATGCTATCTTGTTTGCAAGTATGATCCTTGCTTCACCGCCACCCTGGGAAGTCAAGTTCATCTATATGGATGGTGATAATCCAACCCAGCCACAAACAATGAATCATGTCATTGTCCAAGTGGTGACACCTGATAGCCCGTATTTGATAGAAGCGACGAGCAAGGAAAATATCAATCCTTATGGTCAAGAAATATATGGATGGGCTTATACCATAGGTCGCACTGATCAATGAGGACACCAAGAGCTCGAAGGTCATTATTACATCATTTGCAATCTGAAGTCGGCAATTGAAGGGATGTTGTTATAATCCCATCTTGGTCTTTTTTTAATCTTGTTTTACGACTTGATACCGGGAACACTTGATACATGAGCACACAATCCTCCACCATCGTTCAACGCCTCTGGAACTATTGCAACGTCCTGCGCGACGATGGCATGTCCTATGGCGATTATGTAGAGCAACTCACCTACCTGCTCTTTCTCAAGATGGATTCGGAAGGCAGCGCCATGCTTGGTCTGCCCAGTTCCATTCCAGAACAATTCAACTGGGCAAGTTTGCAGCGTCTGGATGGCGATGATCTGGAAAGTCATTACCGTGCTACGCTCGCGGGCTTGGGTCAGGGCGCAGGGTTGATCCCCGTCATCTTCCGCAAGTCACAAAACAAAATTCAAGACCCCGCCAAACTGCGCCGCCTGATTGAACTGATTGACGGCGAAACTTGGATCGGTCTGGATATTGACGTCAAAGGCGAAATCTACGAAGGTCTGCTTGAAAAGAACGCGCAGGATACCAAGAGCGGAGCGGGTCAATACTTCACGCCGCGTCCGCTGATCAAGGCCATTGTGGATGTCATGCGTCCCGAACCTGGAAAGACCATTTGCGATCCTGCAACTGGCACGGGCGGCTTCCTGCTTGCCGCGCATGATTACATTGCCAGTCACAACACGCTTGACCGCGACCAGTGGGATCATCTGCGTCATCAAGCCTTGCATGGTTGGGAGATCGTGGATAATACCGCGCGTCTATGCGTGATGAATTTGTATCTGCACGGCATTGGTTCCTTTGGCGATGGCTCAGAGTTGGGTCGCAGTCCCATTCATGTTTCTGATAGTCTCGCCTCCCACCCTGGTGAATACTTTGACATGGTGCTTACCAATCCCCCCTTCGGCAAGAAGTCCAGTGTTACCTTTGTGACCGATGAAGGCGAGATCAAGCGTGAGTCCCAAAACATTGTCCGTGAAGATTTCTGGACATCCACCAGCAACAAGCAACTCAACTTTGTTCAGCACATCAAGAACATCCTCAGCATGACGGGCAAGGCCGCGGTCGTGGTTCCTGATAATGTGCTCTTTGAAGGTGGCGCGGGTGAAGTTGTCCGCCGCAAACTTCTACATGAATGTGATGTCCATACTCTCTTGCGATTGCCGACGGGCATCTTTTACGCTCAGGGAGTCAAAGCCAATGTTATTTTCTTTGACCGTAAGCCTGCCTCCGAGACCCCATGGACGAAACAGCTTTGGATCTATGACCTTCGCACCAACATGGATTTCACTCTCAAGACGAATCCGCTGGCACGTGGAAATCTCGACGAGTTTGTGGAGTGTTTCCATGCCGACAACCGCTTCGAACGCACCGTTAGCTGGTCGTTGGACAATGAGCAGGGTCGCTGGAGGTCATTCACCTACGAAGAACTCCTCGCCCGCGACAAAGTAAACCTCGATATTTTCTGGCTCAGGGATGAGTCTTTGGAAGATTCAGCCAATTTGCCTAGCCCTGATTTACTAGCTATCGAGATCATCGAAGATCTACGATCCGCCCTGGTGCAGTTTGAGTCTATCGCAGAGGAGCTGGGAGAATAATAAGGATAGACAGCTCTAAAAAGCCAAAGACCGCGCAGAATCAGGCGCGGTCTTTTATTAGCATGCCCTTTATACTCCTGAGGCACATATTGCTTTTTATAACTTTCTCTTTGCATTTGCCAGCACCTTCATCCATCTTGGATGTGTGGTCCCCTGCAAAGCCTCAGCCACATATCCCGCAGCCCAAGCCCGGACATCCCCGCCTGCCTTCCAGAAATCGGTAAGGTCGTGCGCAGGTGGGGAAATGGATTCAATGCGCGGACTGATCTCTTTCAAGCTCGCAATGTACGCGCGACCTTTGTCTCCTGCCTTGTCATCGTCATGCACCACAAATATTTTTTGATAGCGCGTCAGCAGCGCCAGGTCGAGCAGGTCAAACTTGGATTGCGCGCCGCCAATCGTCCCAGCGTCGCATAAGTCCATGCAGTTCTCCCACAGGATCATCGTGTCCCACTCACCTTCGGTCAGGATCAACACGGGACGATGATCAATCAACTCGACACGGAACAAAACGGACTTCCCGCCGCGCGGTCCGCCAAACTTAATGTCGGGCGCGCCGTCTTTTGCATTCCACTTCGGGATGTATTTTCCAAGCGTGTCATTCTCAAGCGGACGCCTGATCTTGATGTAGTGCGGTTCATCTTTCCATAATCCTGGGATCACAATTCCGCGCGGCAGCCAGATCTTCTTACCCTCCATTCCCCAGAGCACTGGATCGTCGAAAATATTCTTTGGGTTGTAGCCAACGTGAAAGGCGCGGGCAGTCTCTGGCGATAATCCGCGTTCCTTGATGATGTATTCCATCACAGAATCGTTGAGGTTCTTCTCCGCGTATGCAATAAATTCTGCGGCGCGTTTTTTCCATTGCGCAGGCTGAACATATTGTTTCGGCGCTGAAACAGGCACAGGCTGTGAATCCTGCGACCCCGTCCATTCAGATAATTCCTGCACCGCAGTTTTGAAGTCCAAATCCTTCCATGCCATGTAGAACGAAATAACGTCCCCACCATTTGCATCGGATGGACAGGAAGAATGGCATTTCCATTTTTGCCCGTTGTCATACACCACAAAAGAGGGACTGGAGCGATCCCCCGCGTGACGCGGCATCGGACAGGTACTGCGCAGATAATGCGCGTCAAACTTCGCCCCCGCTTTTTCAGCAAGGGCGATTAGTGAAATATGCTGTCGAATTCTATTCAGGTCGGTCATCGGTACTCCGTAACTGTGTCAACTGTCTCAACTATTTCATCGATTTTGACTGTGTGTCCCCAAAAACTCCCTGAGATAGTGAAACAGTTGACATAGTTGAGACAGTTGAGAGTTTTCAAGCCTTCAGCAAGAGTAATCAGAGATTTACATTGTCGAATTTTATTCAGATCGTTCATTGGCATCCATAACTATGTCAACTGTCTCAACTGTCTCAACTATTTCATCGATTTTGACTGTGTGGTCCAAAATCTCTGTGAGACAGTGAAACAGTTGGCACAGTTGAGACAGTTCGAATATTTAGTCTTCATCCCCCGTCATTTCATCAGGCGGAAGAGGAGTGTCAGACCACATCCAGGCATTGTCGGGAGCCTGGCGTCCGTGAGTATTTCGGATATGGGCAGCCAGTTTTCTTCGGACTCGGTGAATCATGGAGCGACTGAAACCCAACTCAACGCCCTTCTTTTCGATCTCCTTCGGACGCAAGCCTTCTGGATTTTCCTTCAATACATCCTCCAGCCATTCTCCACATTCATCCGACTCGGTCGGTTCACGATATTGCTTCGGCGCGCTGGCGTCCCACTTCAACTTTGCGCCTTCGGGAAACACAGACTCAAAAGTGAATCCAAGCGGCTTTGGATAAGCGCCGAGGTTGCTCTTGATCACTTTCAACTCACGCGCGTCGTTCGGATCGAACTCCGCTCCCGTCTGCACTACCCGCAAACTCATCACCACCCGCGCCTGCTGCGTGATGTATCCTGAGCCGCTCAAGTCTTCCATGCCGAAATCCACGTTCATCATGCGGTTGCCCATCGAAGGCTTACGGATGTGATGAATGAGCAGCAAGCCGCAGTTCGCCCAACCCGCCAAACGAATGAGATACCCCACCAGCGCGCGCAGGTCTTCGACGTTATTCTGCCCCCTGGTGTGAACCGAGGAGAGCGAGTCAATGATGATCAGTTCAGGTTTGAGATACTCCACCATTTCGGTCAAACGGTCCTGGTATTTCTGCAACCCCAAGTCGATCATCTCGCCCGCATCAGCCAGCATGGGAAAGAGTTTCTTCTGATCCATCTTGTAATAGTTGGCGCGCTCGCGCATGATCTGCGGCACCGCTTCGGCGTCCACATAAATGATGTTGGCGCCCGGACGCATGATGGATGCGCCATCGGGAAAGCCGATATTATGGATGATGCGATAGGCGAAATCCAAACCGACGAATGATTTTCCACTGCCCTGGGACGCGCCCAAGATCGAAAGCAATCCGCGCGGGATGTGATCTTTCCAGACCCATTCAATGGGTGGAAGGTCGGGACCAATATCATCCAGCGACCGGATGGTTGGGACATAGCCAGGTCGTGTACCAAGGATGGCTTGAATAACTTCCTTTTGATTCGGAAGCCCCGCTGTGATCTTATACAACTCCTCCTGCTCACATCCCGCAGCCGCGGAGTTGATCGCATTCCAACACGCCTGCCAGGGCTGGGCGAAGAAGCGCAGATTGGCTTCCACCGGAAAGCCAGCCAGGCGATCCGCGATATATTGAACTTGCATGCGGGTTGTCAGCATGGCTTCCCCTTTGCGTCGCAAAATAAAATGCACTGGAAAACCGTGCTAAAATATTCAGACATTGTTGCCCACGCATCATCCCGTTCTTGTGCCGCCGATTTGCCCTCGGCGGCATTGCTGTTTATATTCATCTACTCCTCCACTGCCTTTTCCAGATCCTTGAAATCTGGCTTGATATAGATCTGTGTCGTGTTGAGATTTCCGTGACCCAGCAGCTGCGCCACCTTCTCGATCCCCACCCCTTTGTTGGTCAGGTTCTTCGCGAACGAATGACGCAGCACATGCGGAGTGAGCTTTTCAATGTCCGCGTCCTGACCATACCTTTTCAAAACACGCTGCACCGCGCGACCCGTCAGTCCTTCATCTGTTGTGCTCTCAACCGATAGCCAGAGCCTTGAACATTTGGTTACAGGTCGTACCTTCAACCATTCATTCAGCGCCTCACGTGCGTCCGCGTTCAAAGGCACAATGCGTTCCTTGTTGCCTTTGCCCTGGCGTACCAGCACCTGCCCTTTGCGTTCTGAAATTTCCAGGTCGTCCAATTTCAATGAGATCGTTTCGCTCAGGCGCAAGCCTGTGTTGAGCATGAAGGTCACGATCGACATGTCGCGCCTGCGCGTCACCCAGCGTTTCGGGTATCTCAACTGGGCGAGCTGCACGTCCTTCTCCATCGCGCGTTGAAGCGCGTATTGCTCATTCTTATCGAGCCACTTTGGTGACTGGACCGCCTGTTTGACATACTTCATCTTCGCTGCGGGGTTGGAGGAAATCCTGCCGCTTTCGATACCCCAATTCATCAGGGAGGAGAGCGACGCCAGTTTGCGGTTGACGGTAGTGGCTTTGAAGCCCTGTCCGTTTTGCAGGTACGAGCGGTATTCGCGGATGTCGCTGGGCGTGACATTCTCCAATGCGAAATCTTCGCGGTTGTTTTTCTTGAACCATGCCATGAACAGGCGTGTATCCGCAACGTAGCCGATAATGGTTAGCGCGGAGAGGTCTTCGTTTTCCAAGTAGGTTTTGTATTCATCAAGTAGTGTCATGATTTATCCTTTGCCTTTCTTTTTGCTTTTCTTCTCCCACGGCTGGGTCCCCGTTTCCAAAATCTCGGGATACCAGAAGAAGGCTGTCATCACCCATGCCAACGCTATGCAATATTCGTTGCGTTTCGTATCCTCTACCGTATCCGAAAACCTGACCTTGACTTCGAAACTTGAATTGAAGTTCAAGTAATCAGGCGTTTCGAGTGTGACCTGCAAATTGCCGCCCATCGCCAGTTTGTGATGTTTCAAAAAGATATTCCACAGAATGCCGCAGATCGTATTGCGCAGCATGATCAACCCCATGCTGCCCCGACTCTGGACCCAGATCAGCGCCAGTTTCAACTTTTCATACATGCCCTGATTCTCTGGAAGATTCAAATAACGCCGCAGCAGCCAGAGCGACTTCTCGGGCAATTTGCTTTTTTTGAACGTATCGCTGTCACGTCCGTATGAAGCTTGGTGGATGAAGTGCATCAGGTCAAAAAAGTCCCGGGGGTCTTCGGTATTGGCATATCGATCCACAAGGCGCTCAAATTCGGGGAGCAGTTCGCTGGCGTCTGGCAGCCACACTTCGGACGCGGCGCTTTGACCAGGCAGAATGGACGCCGCGTCACGGATATCATCAGACTCGATGGGTTCCATCCACAGACCAAATGAACTTAGGGCGTGTTCAAAGGGTTGTCCTTCCAAAACGCCGATCAGGATGTAGCGCACATCGAGCGAGAAGTCACCCGTTTCTCTGATCGTGTCCAGAGATTCCAGCCAGATGGCAAGCGTGGATGCCAGGTTGCTGTCTGGCAGGTTGAAGACGAAGATCATGTCGGGAACAAAGTCTCGTGCCAGCGCATATGCCTGCCAGTTGCGAAACTTCTCCCGCGCGCGGGCGGCATTGTTGCGGGTCAGTTCCTGCTCGATCTCGATGTACAGGTCGCTGTCGTCGGGACGGTGGATCACCACATCGCAGCGAACTTCACCGCCTTTGTACGGGATGACCTTTTCCACTTCCGCCTGCCAGCCGTTGCGCAGGGCGCGGGTGAATACGTCGAGTTGAGTGAAGCGGTGGGTTAGGTCCTTGCCGTCTTTGGGGTTGATGCCCCGCGGCTTGAGGCTCGGGTCGAGGCGGAATAGAACCTGCCTGCCAAAGGAGGTCAGCAGGTATGCCTGCTGCGGGCGTCCCTTCCTGCCTTCCAACCGCATGGGCATGGGGTCGAGCAGGGCGGAGAAGCCCATTGCATTGGGTTTGGAGAGCCAGTCGAATGTGCTGCGGATCAGGCGCAGGTTGGGTTCGCCGCCGCACTCGATCAGGGCGAGGTCCTGGTTGGTGATGCCGAAGTGCCTGCAAGTTTTCAGGACTCCTTCACGCAGTTCCCCTTCAGTAAGCGCCTGTAGGGCGCGGTCATAATCAGTCATTGTCAAATATCCTTTTCTCTATGTCTTCTTACTCGGTTCTGACGGCGATTATTCGCGGTCATTATTTCCAAATGCTGCGTCGTGACGTCAAACTGCCAGCACTTTTTTTCGGCTTCAAACCTCCCCCCATGTCTTTGGCTGCGGTTTGGGGGGATCGAGTGACAGTGCCAGGTCGAGGCGCGACAGCCGCTCTTCGGCTGCATCCTCCTCCTGGGATTTCGCCTCCGCCTGCACGGCAGGCTGGAACGCATGCGAAGCAAGCGTGGATTCCATCATTTGGCGGATGTCCGCCAGCAGGCTGCCTGTATCCAGTTGAACAGCTGAACCGCTGTCCGCTGTGCCCAGTCCTTTTCGCAAAGTCCCTTTGACGGTCTCGCCTTTCTTTCCGTACGACGCGCGCATTTCTTCCAGCCAGGCGATCAGGTCGTCGTCCTGTCCGGGATAAAAGCGGATCGTGAGTTTCAAATATTTAGACATGGTATTCATCTCGCTGCTGGCAGTTTGCTGGCATGACGGCAGTCTGCTGGCACTATTCAGCCTTGAGGCTGACCGCTTTGAATCCGCCAAAGCCGGGATCCAGTCCGATCACGGTCTGCGCTGTTTTGAACATGCGGCGACCATAGCGAGCCAAGCCCAATGCATTTGCCATGACTGGGATTGGGAAGCACCTGTCCGTGTGGGTAGCGGCGCAGCAGACTGGAGCGGATCATTTCCGCGCCACCGCCCGTGAAGATCAGGTAGCGGAATTGTTTGCCATTGCCCAACAGGGTTTCGATGAAGTCGCCGATGGCAGCCGAGGCTGTGTCGAGGGATTGAATTTTCAACGGCAGGAGATCCATATTCCCCTGAAAGCAGGACAGGGTCGGTTTCTCTTCGCGCAAGTAACGGTCTGCTGCCTGGCGCGAAAGGGTCACATCATATTTTTCCTTGACTGCCCGCGTCAGCGCTTCTGCGGCGCGGCGAATGCCCGCCGTATCCCCGCCGGTAAATTTGCCCACGATGTCGCCGCCTGAGACTGTGAAAACAT
>CAMCQT010000084.1 GCA_945877125.1 Candidatus Brevifilum fermentans
TCTGCTTTGGAAGAAAAAGCTCAAGCCGTGAAAAATGCTGCGATGGCGAAATCTCTCGCAGAAGAAAAGTTGGACGTGACCCTGCCTGGGCGCGCAGTCCATATTGGAAGATTGCATCCTGCCACACAACAGCTTCGCAGTGTGCTGGAGAATTTGGCGGAGATGGGCTTACAGGTTTACACCTCGCGCGAAGTTGAAAGCGACGAGATGAATTTTCAAATGCTCAATTTTCCGCCGCATCACCCTGCGCGCGAAATGCAGGATTCGTTTTACATCGAAACCGAAGGACGCGAAGACAACCCGATTTTGATGCGGACACACACCTCGCCCGGACAGATCCGCGCGATGCTTGAAGCCTCAGCGACCAATCCGCAAAACCCGCCGCCGATTCGGATTGCGCTTCCGGGCATGTGTTATCGCTACGAGCAGATTACAGCGCGTTCTGAAATTCAGTTCAATCAAGTGGAAGGGCTTGCGGTTGGCGAAGGAATCACATTCGCCGACCTGAAAGGCACGCTGACCGATTTTGCGCGGCGCATGTTCGGGCAGGATGCACGCGTGAGATTCCGCGCTTCGTACTTCCCGTTCACCGAACCATCCGCCGAAGTGGATGTGGAATGTTTCGTGTGCGGCGGCAAGGGATGTCAGGTCTGCAAGACTTCGGGCTGGCTCGAAGTTCTCGGCTGCGGCATGGTTCACCCGAATGTTCTGCAAAACGGCGGCTACGACCCCAAGCGCTACACAGGCTTCGCCTTCGGCATGGGACCCGAACGTCAGTTGATGCTGAGAAATAAGATCAACGATATTCGTTATTTCTGGGGCAACGACGTGCGGTTCCTGGAGCAGTTCTAAGGAGAAGGATGAAGGATGAATTGTGAAGGATGAAAAAACCTTCACACCCTTCGTGTACTTCGTGTCCTTTGTGTTTAAGTTCTTAAGAGGAAGTGAATTATGAAACTACCTATATCATGGTTAAAAGATTTCATTGATTTGGATGGGCTATCTGTTGAGGATATAGCCCGAAAGTTAACTTTGGCAGGACTTGAAGTTGACGAGATTCTTTATACGGGTCTCGAAATGCCCATGTACAAAGATGGCGAAAAGCACGAATTCAAAACCAACGGCATTGCATGGGACAAGGAAAAAATTGTCGTTGCTGAAATTCGTGAGGTGAAGTCGCATCCCAACGCAGACAAGCTGACTCTGCTCGACCTGTTCGACGGTCAACAGGAACAGGTTGTGTTGACAGGTGCGCCGAACATCTTCCATTTGAAAGGCACGGGCAGACTCGAAAAGCCGATCAAGGTGGCGTACGCCAAAGAAGGCTCGGTCATCTACGACGGTCACGCGGATGGACTTGTCTTGACCACGCTCAAACGCGCCAAAATCCGCGGCGTGGATTCGTACTCGATGGTCTGCTCTGAAAAGGAACTTGGCATCACAGACGAAAGCGACGGCATCATCATCTTTGATGACGATGCGCCCGTAGGCATGGCTTTGGCAGATTACATCGGCGATGCGGTTTTGGATATTTCCATTTTGCCGAACATGGCACGTAACGCAAATGTGATCGGCATTGCGCGTGAACTCGCCGCGCTGACGGGAAAAGACCTCCGAGGTCTTAAAGACCTCGGAGGTCTGAATACCAACGGCGATTCGGTTGAAAATTCAGTTTCAATCGAAATCACCAACTCCGAACTCAATCCGCGCTTTGTGGCGGGATTAATTCGCAACGTGGAAATCAAGCCCAGCCCATATCAAATTCAGCGCAGACTTAAACTGGCAGGCGTGCGCGCCATCAACAACATTGTGGATGCGACCAACTATGCCATGATCGAGCTTGGCGAGCCTCTGCACGCCTTTGATTATGACATTCTCAAAGAACGCGCTGGCGATAAGAAGATCAAGATCATCACCCGCACCGCACAAGAAGGCGAAGAACTTGTCACGCTGGATGGCGTGAAACGCAAACTCACAGCCATGAACGTGCTGGTCTGCGATGAAAAAGGTTCGCTCTCTCTGGCGGGTGTGATGGGCGGTTCTGAATCTGAAGTGTACGATGCCTCCAAAGAAGTGCTCGATGCAAAAGGCATCGAAACCAAACCTGGCGAAATGCCGCAGGGCAAGATCACTTCACGCGGAAAGAGTACGGTCAATGTGCTGCTCGAAGGCGCGGCATGGAACTTCATCAACATCCGCCGCACCGCCAAACAGCACAACCTGCCGTCCGAAGCTTCGTTCCGTTTCTCGCGCGGCGTACATCCCGCAGTCGCAGAAATTGGCGTCAAGCGCGGACTTCAATACATGGCGGCGTGGGCAGGCGGCAGCATCGCACCAGGTCTCGTGGATGAATATCCGCTCAAGCCAAAAGATTCAGTGGTTGAAGTTACGGAAAAAGATGTGAAGCGTCTGCTCGGCATCGAACTCACACTTGAAGAAATTTCCGCGCTTCTCACCCGCCTCGAATTCAAGTGCCAAATTACCAATAACCACTTACAAGTTACCGCCCCCAATCACCGCATGGATATTGACGAAGGCGTGGTTGGTCTCGCGGATGTGCTCGAAGAAGTTGCGCGCTCGTACGGCTTCGACAAAATCCCAACCACCACCATGTCTGACGCGCTGCCTCCACAGGTTGGCAACCCCATCCACGAGTGGGAGGAACGTCTGCGTGATCTGCTCGTGGCGATCGGCTTGCAGGAAGTCGTCACCTATCGCATGACCTCGCCCGAGCGTGAAAGTCGCGTGGTGGCGCACAGCGAATATGTCCGCATCGCAAATCCCATCGCGCCAGAACGAAGTGTTCTGCGCCAAAGTTTGGTCGCCTCGGTGCTTGAAGTCGCCGAGAAAAATGCCAAAGCAGAATCGATTGCCATGTTTGAAGTGGGTTCGATCTTCGAGCCAGTCAAAAACGATTTACCCAACGAGCCGCGCAAACTTACCATCGTGATGACGGGAGCCAGAATCGCATCCGCATGGGATGTGAAAGATGCCCCCGCTTTTGACTTCTACGACATGAAGGGGCGCATCGAACTCCTTTTGGCTGGGCTCCGTTTCACAGACATTGTCTACGCTGAGAGTGAATCTACCTACAACCTGCACCCAGGCAAATCTGCCGAAGTAAAAGTAAGTGGACAAGTCGTGGGCGTGTTCGGTGAACTGCATCCGCTGGCGAAGGAGAAATACGCATTCGGTGACTCCGCTGTCATCGTGGCAGAGTTTGACCTCGAAAAACTGCGCGCGCTGAATCCGTCGTATGGCATCAAACCTGTCTCCGAGTTCCCGCCCATGTATGAAGACATCGCCCTCATCCTCGATGAATCAGTCGCCGCATCTGTTGTCGAAGCATTGATCAGGCAAACGGGCGGAAAGACCGTGACAGACGTCCGCTTGTTCGATGTCTATCGCGATGAAAAAATCGGGGCTGGCAAAAAGTCACTGGCGTACAGTCTCACATATCAAGCCGAGAAAACGCTGACCGATGCCGAAGCCGCCGCGATCCGCAATAAAATTGTGAAGCGGCTGGAAAATACAGTCGGCGCGAAGCTAAGAAGTTAGCAGTACCAACGGGATGCAGGAAAACTTGCATCCCGTTTTTGTTAAATGTATACTGGGTTAGACCAAAATTTTACAAGGAGAAAAAATATGGAACCAAAAACAAAAGGTATTATCGCCACCATTGCAGCGGTCGTGTTGTGCGGCTGCCCAGGTTTGTTCATGTGTTTCTTCGGCTCCACATCCATTTTAGCCAGCCAGATCCCTGGCGCAGATATAGATGTGATGGGCAGCAGTGACCCTGCCTCGGCAATGACAATGGGCGTTGTATTTCTGTGTCTATCGTTTATCTTTGTCTTAATCCCCATCGCCGTCGGCTTCTTCATGCTTCGTAAGAAACCAGAAATTATTTCAAGCAGCGAAACAATCCCGCCCACATCCTAAATCACAAAAAATCCTCCGAGAAAGTTCGGAGGATTTTTTATTTTCTAATTCACCACGATGGTCACTCTCATAGGGCAAAATCTTTCTTTCCCCAGGGCGATGCGCCATGTGGTGGTATATGTGCCGGGGTCTTTAGGCACTTGCATTTCCACGAAAAAATCAATGACCCCGCCGCTTGCAACAGATTGCTCAAAGTCAAACATGCTTCTCTTATGTAGTTTGTCACCGCTGGCGTAGCGGTAATCAGCGCTGTTTGAATCCCAGCTCAATGTGCCAGTATTGCTAACCTGCCAATGCGCTTTAAAAGGAATCCCGCGTGCGAGAACCTCATTGTCAGCCGGAGACTGCGACACAATGCGGCAGGCATAGCGCCCCGCTGAAGTCGTGTCTATCGTTGGCGTGGATGAGGGCACAGTGGCCGTGAAAAGAACAAAAAGGAAAGTAGGCGTTGAAGTTGGGACTTCGGTCGGCGTTTTTGTAATGGTCGGCTCTGGCGTCAACGTAGGTTGAAGGACAAAGGTCTGGGTTGCCGCCGCGCCTGCTGTTTGGGCAATAATGGTATTAAGCGAAAGTGGGTCAAAAGTTGGAGGTGCAGGCTGGGTTGCAACAGCAACAGGCGCGCAGGCAAGAATCAAAACAATTACAAGAAGTAATGCCAGCGTACGATAATTCCGCTTAAACATAGTCCCTCCAGATCTAAAAAACTATTTGACAGTGATCACAACGTAACCATAACAAAGCTGACCTTGCACCATCCAGGTCATGGTCTGGTTGCCGAGTTCATCAGGAGCCGCCGCGTCAAATACCACCTGGTACTGATCGTCAGGGTCCATTGCCGGAAGTTCAACACGGGTTGTGGATGTCATTTGAGCGCCGCCAGAGTATTTGAAATCATAGCCAGCGGGCCAGGACATGGTTCCGTTATTAACAACGGTCATTTTTATATCAAAGGACTGTCCATGGAGGTATTCAGCATAAGCCCTTGGGCGCAGAAGGATGACATCACAGGAATAAGTAGCTTTGGCAGGAACGCCACCGCTGCCGCTGACAGGTTTGGTGGTGGGTGTGGAAATAACAAACGGAGTCAAGGTTGGGATCGTAAATACAGTGGCTGTAGGTGTGGCAGTGAATTGCGCTTCTGTGGTTAGCGCAACAGCGGTTCCAATTTGGTTCTGCGCTTCAATTGTCTGCGCCACCGCAGTGTTGATCTGGGACTGGGTATCCAAGCTCTGTGTGTTTTGAACTTGCGGTCCCTGTTGCTCTGCCGCGACGGGCACGCATGCCCCAATGAATAACGCCAACGTCAGCATAATGACTACCATTTGAATTGTTTTTTTCATTTTTTTTCTCCTTCAAAGTCTTGAAAAATATCCCGCAGGTTTTTGTAACCTGACAATGTTTTACCATAAAACCTGCGGGACGTTGTGTTACTTAATCTGTGTCTTCTGACCCAATGCCGAGCGGCTTCCATTTGTTTGCGTCTCTCAGGCGATGCTGAATGCCATCGCGGTTGTGCAATTCATCAAAACCTTGAGGTTTGATGAACATGTGATCGCCATCTAATAAACCAGTCAAGCCAGTCTGACCGGGTTCGGGTCGCTTGTTCTGGCAGAACTTACACGTCTTCGGGTCATGTGACTTATATTCGGTCGGTTCTTCATAGGTTGTCACAAAGCCTTCGTAATTGCGAACGATTATCTTATGGTCAGACATGCTCATCATGTAATTGGGCATGACAGGTATCTTACCACCACCGCCGGGCGCATCCACAATGAATTGTGGAACGGCGTACCCGGAGGTGTGTCCGCGCAAGCCTTCGATGATCTCGATGCCTTTTGACACGGGTGTGCGGAAGTGTCCCGCGCCTTCCACCAGGTCACATTGATACAGGTAATACGGGCGCACGCGGATACGAGTCAATTTTTGCACCAGTTCACGCTGCATGTGAACACAATCATTTACGCCCGCCAGCAGAACAGATTGATTTCCCAGAGGAATGCCCACGCGGCTCATGCGGTCACAAGCTGCGGCCAGTTCTGTGGAAATCTCATTTGGGTGGTTGACATGGATATTCAACCACAGCGGATGGAATTTGGCGAGCATATCACATAATTCCTGCGTGATGCGCATGGGCATAAAGACTGGAACACGTGATCCAATGCGGATGATCTCAATGTGCGGAATTTCACGCAGACGGGTCAGCAACTCTTCCAAAATTTTTGGAGCCAGCACGAGCGGGTCGCCGCCGGAGAGAAGTACATCGCGGACTTGCGGCGTGCGCTTGAGATAATCGATCTGCGCCTCAAAGTCCTGACGGTTGAAGGTTTGCCCCGGGTCGCCGACGATGCGCGAGCGCGTGCAATAACGGCAGTACGACGCGCACTGGGTTGTTACCAGCATGAGAACTCTATCAGGATAACGGTGAACAAGCCCGGGCACCGGTGAGTGGCGATCTTCCGCGAGTGAGTCTTCCATCATGGCGGTGAAAGAGTCCATTTCTTCTGAGGAGGGAATGATCTGTTTGCGGACGGGATCATTCGGGTCTTCGGGGTCGATCAGGGAAATATAATAAGGTGTCACATCCACGCGGAACAAGTCCTGTTTTTGAAAGGCTTTGCGTTCGCTGTCTGTGAGATGTAAAACTTTTTCGATGTCTTCGGCTGTATTCAAACGATGGCTTAATTGCCAGCGCCAATCGTTCCACTTTTCATCGGGAACATCAGCGTAAATTGGCGCGCGTTTTGAAACAATAGGTGTAGGCATTTTTTTCTCCGAAAATTTATGAGGTCACGGCAGACTGCATAATTTACCAAGCCCATATTTTTACACTTATAACCTGGTAAATATGCGACAAGCGGTAAAAATCAACAGCGTGTTATCACCGTGAAAATGGGGGGGGTCGTGATCGGGGCGAAAGAAACCTGCGAACAGTGGGAACATCTTTAACATTGTAAAAGCAAACGGAATGCGGGTCAATGTCATAATGTTTGAGGTTACAATTAGGATAAACAAAGGAGTAAATTATGACCGTTGAAGGCACTCACAATTTATGGGGCGACCTGCACCGCCCCGAACTCTCTCCCAGCCAGACAGATTTCAGCGTGATCGGCATCCCATTTGACGGACTTGCCAGCGCGCGCAAAGGCGCGGCACTCGCCCCCGAACGCCTGCGGGTTTGGTCACGCCATTTGACTCCTTTTAGCGAAGATAGGACCCGCCTCAAGGATATGACCATCTGCGACTTGGGCGATATAAACATCACGCATCCTGAATCAGACTTCAACATGGTGCGCCAACGAGTAGCCACTCTGCCCAATATGCCGATCCTGCTGGGCGGCGACCATTCTGTGACCATCCCGATTTTGCAGGGACAGCGCGAACGCTACGCGGATAAACGCCTCGGCGTGCTGTGGGTGGATGCTCATCCCGATCTGTGCGACGAGTTCGACGGCTCGCGCCTGTCGCATGCATCGGTCATGCGGCGCGGCATTGAGTTCGGAATCGAACCGCATGATATTTGCATGGTTGGCTTGCGCTCATGGGAAGAACAGGAAATTGACTTAATCGAAAATGGCGGCTTGCACGTCTACACCGCCGCAGATGTAGCCGAGCGCGGCATGAAAAAAATAGCGGATAGCGTTCGCAATATTCTCAATGATTGCGATGCGATCCACATCTCGCTCGATATTGACTGCCTCGACCCATCCTTTGCGCCAGGCACGGGCATTCCCGAATTTGGCGGATTAACCTCCCGCAATGTTTTAACCCTGCTCAAATCGATGCAAGGTTTGCCCCTGGTTGGTTTGGACGTGGTCGAGATTGCGCCACCGCTTGACCCCTCTGAAGCGACAGTCTTCGCGGGCTTGAAGATCATCATGGAATATATCGCGGTCATTGCGCGCGAAAAGCAAAAAGGGAAATAACATGCTCAATGTCATTCATAATATAGACCAAAACCGATTTGAAGTTAACCATGATTCGCACACTGCCGAATTGAGTTACCGCCTGAGCGAAGGCACGATCATTTTCACCCACACAGGAGTTCCCTCTGCGTTGGAAGGACAGGGCATCGGAAGTCTGCTTGTGAAAACAGGGCTGGAATACGCGAGAGAAAACAACCTGAAAGTACAAACGCTGTGCTGGTTTGTAAGCGGGTATCTTCAGCGGCACGCGGAATATCAAAGTCTCATGGAATAGAACTCTTGCATAAGTTCGGATTTCATTCCGACCTATCCCCCTGCCCCCTTCCCTTATAGGGAAGGGGGTGGCGCCGTAGGCGACGGGGTTAGGTTCTTAAGACTTTTGCAAGAGGTCCAATAAAAAAATAAGTCATCTGCAAGGATGACTTATTTTTTACGCCTTCTTTTTTTCGCCAAGCAAATCCAGTACAAACTTCACTGCCTGAGGAACAGCTTCCGCGACAGGCGGGGATAATGACTTGCTAAAATCACAGACATGCTTTGTGGCAATTCCCACCACGGTAACATCATCGGGCAATTCTGCGCCCATCGACTTTCCCAGGTCAATTGCAGTTTGCAGCGAAATATCGTGCGCACTGGCTGTATGAAATGCAGAATAATGCGGCAGGTCGCTCAACTTCAAAATCAAGATCGAACCGATTGGTTCTTCCAAGGCAAACGCATCGATCAAAATGACGCATCCATAGCCAATTAGGCGTTCCATTAAACTGATACCGCCCAGCGAGAGACAGTCCACGTCAACCAGAAGATCGGGGGGCAGTTGCTTCTTCACACCCTCAGCAACTCTCCAACCAACACCATCATCACCAAGAATGGGATTGCCTAATCCAATAACCAAGACCCTGGATTTTTTCGATTGCATCTGAACCTCAAACCTGTTTTCGCTTGCAGGATACGGCATCTCTTTGCTTCATTGAGCAAACGAATTAGACTTTATCTGTATTACGGATGTACACGAACCAATAGATCATTCCCACCATAATGGCGCCGCCGATGATGTTTCCAATCGTGACGGGCAGCAGGTTAGCAAAAAAGAAATTACCCCAGGTCAGGTGCGGAAAATCTGCGGCGGTCTTGCCAAGCATTTCAAAAAGTTTTGGATCGCCAAAGTTCTTGACGAACAGCGCAAACGGAATGTAGTACATATTGGCAACGCTATGCTCAAATCCGGCGGCGATGAAACAGGCGACAGGCAGGGTAACTGACATGATCTTATCGGTGGTACTGCGGGCGCTATAAGACATCCACACGCCAAGGCAGACCAAAACATTGCACATAATTCCCAGCGCAATTGCTTGAACAAACTCCAGTGAAGTTTTTGCCTCGCCAATGCCCAGCGCGGTCAGACCAACGGCTCCGTTGCCAAAAAGATATTGTTTACCCAGGAACATAATATAGGCAGTCAAAACGGAACCGACAAAATTTCCAATATATACAATCGTCCAGTTCCGCAGTAGTTGAGCAAGCGTTATCTTTTTACTGGCAAAAGCCATGACGATCAGCGTGTTGCCGGTAAACAACTCAGCCCCGCCAACCACCACCAGAATCAGCCCAATGGAAAAGACCAGTCCCATCAAAAGACGAATGACGCCATAGGGAAAACCTGTTGCGAAAACAAGCACGCCGCCAGCATCTTTGATCGGCATACTTCCAGCCGCAACGGTGGTGGCAAAAATAGCGCCCATGCTGATGAAGCCGCCTGCCAAAACCGCCAGCATGAACATTTTCGAAGTCTCCAAGCCCGCCTTTTTAACGCCCAATGCCTCTGCTTTGACCGCCATGTCTTTGGGCAAAATAGCGTCAAACGAAACCTGATCTGTCATGAAAATTTCTCCTAAATTTAACAGGATTGAATTACTTTATAGTATGTTTCTTTTCCGCCGCAAATACCAGTGGGAATAGTCATTTTCTTTTGTGACAATTTTCCCAAACGAAAGGTATATTTTAGACTTTATTTGTGGCAATAAAAAATCCAGGGACACACACACTATTTAGCAGATACAATTACAAACCATGACCATCACCTCTCGACTGGAACTTATTGCCCAAGCCCAACCAGCCAAGCCCGCGTTCATCTTTTTTTCTGCACGGGATAAACGATGGGAGACAGTCACCTTTCAGCAGCTTGCGGATTCAACCCAGCGCTTCGCCTCTGGACTTTTGGCTGGTGGCGTGACCCCTGGCATGACCGCCGCCTTGATGACCCCACCCTCGGCTGATTTCTTCGCCCTGGCATTTGCCATGCTGAAAGTGGGTGTCGTTCCCATCATCCTCGACCCTGCGATTGGATTGAAAAAAATCGGCGAATGCCTCGTCGAATCCAAGCCCGATATTTTCATCGGCAACGGGCTGACCCATGCTTTGCGAGTTATCTTCGGCTGGGGCAGAAGTTCCATAAAATACAACCTCACGATTGATAAAGTCAAAGGTCAAAGGTCAAAAGTCAAATCACTGACCACTGAACACTTCCCACTTCCCACTGAAGTTGCCGCCATCATCTACACCAGCGGAAGCACGGGCTTGCCCAAAGGTGTGCTTTACACCCATGACAACCTTGCCGCACAATTGGATATGCTGGTTGAAACCTTCAACATTTTGCCAGATGAAATTGACCTGCCCGCCTTTCCGCTTTACGCGTTGATCGATGCCTTGATCGGTGTGACCTCTGTCATTCCTGATATTACTTTTCCTGTGCCTGGCAAAACCGACCCGAAAAAAGTGATTGACGCGATTGAGAAATTCAACGTCACCAATATGTTTGCTTCGCCTGTGGTGTTGGATATTTTGGTGAAGTTCCAACAGCAAGCTGTTGGAGTCCAGAAACTCCAGAGCCTCAAGCGGATTATCACGGCGGGCGCGCCTGCGACAATTCAATTGCAGGAAGATTTTAGAAAATTGCTGAATGATGAAACAGACCTCTTCGGCATTTACGGCGCGACAGAAGTTTTGCCGATTGCGAAAGTTGAAAGCCGCGAGATATTTGAAGTAAAAAATAAATCTGCGGAAGGCGCGGGCGTGTGTTTGGGAAAGCCAGTCAACGGGGCAAAGGTGCGTGTGATTTCAATCAGCGACTCGGCAATTGAACAGTGGCAGGATTCACTCGAAGTGAAACCAAATGTTGTTGGCGAAATCACAGTTCAAGGCGCGGCTGTGACCGAGTCTTACATCGCAAGAGAAGAATCAAATCGGCTGTCTAAAATCCACGAGGGCGATAAAATTATTCATCGCATGGGTGATGTGGGCTATTTTGATGAGCGGGGGCGGCTGTGGTACTGCGGAAGAAAATCGCAGCGCGTGACGTCAAATGATGACGTGTTGTTCACCGAGCAGATCGAAGGCATCTTCAATATTCATCCGCTGGTGTTTCGCACCGCGCTGGTTGGCGTGGATGGCGAGCCTGTTTTGTGGGTCGAACCCCAAAAGGGTCTTCGGGCAAACAAGGATAAAATCAGAAGCGAGTTGATCGAATTGGCAAAAGGACATCCGCAAGCTTCAAAGATAAAGGACTTTCTATTCATGAAAAAATTCCCCACTGACGTGCGGCACAACTCAAAAATCATCCGCGAAGAACTTGTTGTGCGAGCACAAAAATTCATCCTTCATCCCTCATCCTTCATCCTTTTATGAAAGCCCTCATCACTGGCGCGACAGGTTTTCTCGGCGGCGCACTCGCCCACAGACTGCACGGCATGGGCTGGCATGTGACCGCGCTTGGGCGCAACGCGGCAAAGTTGAATCAGCTTGAAAGCGAAGGGCTGCGCGTACTGCAACATGACTTGAAAGATAAAAGCGCCATGATTGCCGCTTGCAAAGATCAAGAGATCGTTTTTCATTGCGCGGCGCTGCCATCTCCGTGGGGAAATTTTGAAGCGTTTTATCAGGCAAATGTGATCGGCACGCGCAATGTCATTCGCGGCTGCGAGGAAAATAAAGTGGGGCGGCTGGTGTATGTTTCCACGCCGAGTCTTTATTTTGGATATTCGTCGCGCGTGAATGTAAAGGAAACAGATGCGCTGCCCGAACCCGTCAGCAATTACGCGGCGACAAAAATTCTTGCCGAGCAGGAACTGGACGAGGCGTTCGCGCGCGGACTTGCCACGATTGTAATTCGTCCACGTGCGATTTTTGGACCTGGCGACACGGTCATTTTTCCACGCTTGATTCCGCGCCTGCAATCGGGTCGTTTGCCCATTTTAGGTGACGGCGAAAATATCGTTGACCTGACCTACATCGAAAATGTGGTGGACGCGCTGCTGCTGTGCGCCGAGTCGCCTGCGAATACGCTGGGCAAAAAATATAATATTTCAAATGGCGAGCCTGTCAAAATCTGGAAACTGATCGAACGCATTTGCACAGAACTAAATTTGCAGCCGCCACGCCGCAAGATTTCATATTCAACGGCAAACGCCGCCGCAACAATTTTGGAATTAATTTACACACTCGTCCCCACTCATCCTGAGCCGCCGCTGACTCGTGTTTCGGTCAGCATGATGGCAAACAGCACAACGCTGGATATTTCTGCGGCGAGGAATGAACTTGGGTATCAGCCGAAGGTTTCAGTGGATGAAGGCGTTAAGTTATTTATGGAATGGTGGAAGGAAAGGAATTAACCACAAAGGGTCACGAAGGTACACAAAGAAAAACCTTCGTGACCCTTTGTGACACTTTGTGGTTAAAAAAATGAAAATCAACATTCTTCACGCGGGCTATTGCACCGCACCCGAACACATCGCCATTCACGGCGGACGCTGGCGGAGCATTCATTTTCCCGCCATGTTTGCGCTGCTGCGGCATCCGCGTTTTGGCGCGATGCTTTTTGATACGGGCTATTCCTACCGTTTTTTTGACGAGACGAAAAAATTTCCGAAGCGTTTTTACCGTTGGACAACTCCTATAACTCTGCACGAAGAAGATTTGGTCGTCAATCAACTTGCAGATTTTGACCTTCGACCGCAGGATATTTCGCACGTCTTCATTTCCCATTTCCATGCGGATCACATCGCTTCGCTGCCCGACCTGAGTTGGTCCCGTTTCGTTTACATGCCCCACGCCTTTAGCGGACTCCGCAACCTGCCGCCATCCGAAGATATGAAACACGCCTTCCTGCGCGGACTGATCCCCTCGGATTTTGATTCGCGCTCACAAGAAGTGGATATGTCCAAGCCTGTGTTGCTCTCGGAGGAATACGCGCCGTTCAAGACAGGCTACGACCTACTCGGTGACGAATCCATCATCGGCGTGGAATTGCCTGGGCACGCGCACGGTCAAATGGGACTCTTCGTCCGCGATGAGAATGGGAAGTTATTTTTCTTCGTGGCTGATGCGGCATGGCTGAAACAATCCATCGTCGAAAATCGTCCGCCGCACAAAATCGCAGATTTGCTTTTCCCCGACCCCGCCGCCTACCGCGAGACACTTGGAAATTTGCACACGTATCATTTGACCCATCCTGAGACACATGTCATTCCGTCTCACTGTGAAGACACGATTCAATCTTTCAAAACCCCGAAGGGGTGAAATTATTATAGAAATTGCGAAATCGTTTTATCAACCCCGAAGGGGTGTCATGTTATTTCAAATCCATATCATCCCTTCGGGATTTTTTATGAAACCTGAATTATTCACCCGCGAAAATATTCACACCCTCACATTCCCCCAAACTGCGGATGGGGATTATGCCCGCCGATATTTGTTGCCGCTGATGCTGGATGGCGCGCAAAAATATATCCGCAACGTGTACAACACGCAATTGATGCTTGCCAAAGTAGATGAGGTCATCATTCCCATCACGCTTTCAGATTTTCACATTGATAACAGTTACACCGTTTCGCCGTACAGTCATTACGTTTCCTACGGCGGATTTGAAGAAGTGAAGCATCTCAACAACCCGCCAGTCGAGGCGTTGATCAAATTGCTGATGGTTCCGATTGCGTGGTATTTCCGCAAGGCTGAATTGGACAAGGTGGCGTATGTCAACAACTACCTGCTTTCGACGAATCTGTATCCATCCGTAAACAGCGACCAGCTATCAGCGTTGAGCGAAGCGCTGCCGAGGTGGTTTCCAGATCGGGTAATCGTCTTCCGATCTGTGGACGAGAAAAAAAATCCGCATATCGCAGACATCCTGAAAGAAAAAGATTACGAGTTGGTCTTGAGCAGGCAGGTTTGGTACATGGATGCGGAGGAAGCGAGCCGCACGCGGCAATACAAAGAGGATGTGCGCGTGCTTCGCAAACATGGCTATGAGATCGTGGACGGAAAAGATTTATCGGATGATGAACTGGCGCGTTCGTTGGATTTGTACAACATGCTGTATCTTGAAAAATATTCATATTACAACCCGCAGTTTACTTTTGAGTTTATGAAACTTGCGCGGGACAACGAGGTTTTACATCTGCGAGCTTTGAAACGTGACGGGAAAATAAACGCCGTGATGGGATTTTTCATCCGCAATGGCGCAATGACCCAGCCGCTTTTCGGCTATGATACAAGCCTGCCGCAGGAGGAAGGGCTGTATCGCCTGCTGACGCTGATTACTTTGCAGGAAGGTTTGCAACGAAACCTGCTTGTTCATGCCAGCGGCGGTGTGGGAAAATTCAAGAAGGTGCGCGGCGGTAAGTCTGTGATTGAGTACAATGCTGTGTACCACAAGCATCTGCCCACGTGGCGGCAAATGCCGTGGAAATTGATCAAGGCGATTTCGAGATATGCGATTCCGTATTTTCAGAAGATGGATTTTTAACCATGATGAACGGAGATGAACGGAGATAAAAAATTCTTCATCTCTGTTTATCTCCGTTCATCATGGTAAATAGGAGCATTTATGCAAGTTGATATTCCCCTCAAAATTATTGGGCTTGGAAGATATTTACCCAAACGAATTGTGTCAAACTCGGAAGTGGAAGCGATGTGTGGACTTCCTGCGGGTTGGGTGGAGCGGCGCAATGGGGTGCGCGAGCGGCGCTGGGTGACCGATGAAACGTCGTCGTTCATGTCGGCGGAGGCGGCGCGCGAGGCTTTGGATGAGGCGAAGCTCAAGCCGAGTCAACTTGATTTGATTATCAACGCCTCAGGCACGGGCGAGCAGGCGATACCAGATACGGGGTCGCTGATTCAACGCCAGTTGGGGTTGGGCAAGTCGGGCATCCCTGCCATGACGGTGCATACCACCTGCCTGAGTTTTGTGGCTGGCATGGATGTGGCTTCAAACTTTATCCACAGCGGACGATATAAAAATATTCTGATTTGCAGCGCGGATGTGTCTTCGTGCGGGATTAATCCAAAAGAACCCGAATCTGCCACGCTGGTTGGGGATGCGGCGGCGGCGGTGGTTGTGACGCGCCCCGATGCAGGCGACAAATCCATGATTCATCAAGCGCATTTCAAAACCTATGGCGACGGCGCATATCTGACCGCGATCATGGGCGGCGGCTCGGCGCGGCATCCGCGCTTTGCGAATCACAACCCCGAAGATGACCTGTTCCACATGGACGGTCCCGCCGTGTTACGCATGGCGCGCGGAATTGCCCCTGAATTTTTAGAGGAGTTGTACCCAGGACTTTCAAAAAGCATTTTAGATATTGACGTGATCGTGCCGCACCAAGCCAGCAAAGTGGGATTGATGATGCTCGAAAGATTTGGTTGGCCGAAGGAAAAAATTATGAGCACACTCGAAACGCTCGGCAATTGCGTGGCAGCTTCGATCCCTGCCACTTTGTATCAAGGTGTGATTGATGGAAAAATTAAACGTGGAGATAAAGTTTTATTGGTCGGTACTGGCGCGGGGCTGTCCATCGGCGGGCTGGTGCTGACCTACTAATGTCACACCTGCACTTGCGTACGGTGCAAGTGTTGCGAGGGCGCACTTGTTTTTGCCCGAAGCAATCTTTACACTGAGATTGCTTCGTCGGAAAGAACATCCTCCTCGCAATGACATAAAAAATCCTATGAACATTCTTCTCACTGGCGGACGCGCGCCCGCTGCTCTTGAACTTGCGCGTGCATTTCACGGCGCGGGACATACGGTCTTTATGGCGGAGAGTTTGCGCGGACATTTGAGTCAACCATCAGCGGCGATCAAGGCTAATTTTGTCGTCCCCGCTCCACGACAGGAACAGGACGCGTTTATCATCGCACTGAAAAAGATCATCGAGCAAAATCAAATCGATCTGCTGATTCCCACCTGCGAGGAAATCTTCCACGTTGCCATGCGACGCGATGAACTTCCCTGCAAGGTGTTCACCGAGTCGATCCAAAAACTGGATCAAGTTCACAACAAATGGAATTTCATCGTCAATGCGGCGGATTATGGTTTGGCGATGCCCGAGACCATGCTGATTACGTCGCTGGATAATTTGCTGCATGCGTACGCCCACTGGCGCGAGCTTGTGCTCAAGCCGATGTATTCGCGCTTCGCTTCGCAGACCCTGATCCTGCCGCCGCTTCGAGAGGCATCTTCCACGCTGACGCTTCACTCGAACGCTCCCTGGGTGGCGCAGGGCTACATCAGAGGAAAAGAGATCTGCACGTACAGCATTTGTCACAATGGACGCATCACCGCGCACACTGCGTACCCATCCACGTTTACGGCGGGGCAGGGCGCGACGATTGTTTTTCAACACATTGACCACTCTGCCATCTTCAATTGGGTCAAGACCTTTGTGGCAAAAAATAATTTCACAGGACAGATCGCGTTTGATTTCATCCAAAATCCTGAAGGACAAATCTTTGCCTTGGAATGTAATCCGCGTGCCACGAGCGGCGTGCATTTGCTGGCATCGCATCCGCAATTTGTTGAAGCGTTTCTTAATCCATATTTGAATTGTATTTTTCCGATCGACAGCAATTCACACATGTTATCCGCCGCCATGTTGATCTACGGACTGCCCACGGCCTTGAAAAAAAATAACGTGCGGCAATGGCTGAAAACATTCTTCGCCAGCAACGATGTGATTCTAAATTACACAGACCCATTGCCATTTTTGCTTCAATTCAGAAGCCTGCTTGCCTACTGGAAACTTGCGCGCGAAAAGAAAATCAGTCTGATCGAGGCTTCTACATTTGATATTGAATGGAATGGGGAAAGATAGTATTCGGAGTTCGAAAGTTCTACAGCAAAACTTTTATGCGTTTTCCAACGCTGTAATAAATTCACCAGCCGTCGCAAAGCGGACTTTAGGCTCTTTTGCCATTGCCTGTTGAATGGCGTGTGCGGCGTGACGGGGAAGGCTGTGCAACATTTCGCGCGCGTCTGGCGCAGGGGCATTCAGGTGAGCCAGCAGGAGTGCGCCGGTGTTGGGGCGGTCAAATGGCAGAAAGCCGGTCAGCATTTGATAGGTCATCACACCCAGCGCGTACACATCGGCGCGGCCGTCCACATCGGCGGAGGCTTGAATTTGCTCGGGGGCGATGTAGTCGAAAGTGCCCAACATGCCGGTGTTGGTAATTTTTGTATGCGCGTCTGAAATCTTGGCAATACCAAAATCAGTCAACACGGAGCGTGATGGGGTCGTGGAAGAATCCAGCATCACATTGGACGGTTTTATGTCGCGGTGAACCAATCCCTGCCGGTGGGCGTAATCGAGCGCATCTGCAACGCCGCGCAACAAACTGACCGTTTTGGGCAGGGTGATCTGCTTTTCGCGGTTGATCAAATGACTGAGGTCAGGACCAGAGAGAAGTTCCATGACGATGTAGTACGCGCCGTTTTCGTCGCCAAAATCTGTGACCCGCACAATATTGGGATGCTCCAGTCCCGAGACAATTTGCGCCTCACGCATAAATCGTATTCGGAATTGTTCGTCGCTGGCAAGCGTGGCGCGCAAAACTTTGATGGCGACTGGCTTACTTTTAGGATTGGTGGCGCTGTAAACTTCCGCCATGCCGCCGCGCCCAATCAACCTCAAATCGTGATACGAAGAGAGCGTTGTGCTGGTGATGATGGTTTCAGATTCCGCTCGAATTTCTGCGGGAGTCTTCTGGTAGTCAATTTGGATATGATAAAAAAAGCGATCTACAAAACGTTGAAGTTTTTTACGCGCGGGTTGAAAGAGTGCGCCCGCCGAAACTGAAAAAGCAGTTGCCACAAGCAAAGATTGATCGCCTTGATGAATATTCTTGGAGATGGACGAGATCAAGCCAAGCACCAGCGCGAAGGTCAGCCCCAGTCCGAGGGTGAGAATGCCATAGACTAGGGAGCGGTTGATGATGAGGTCAATGTCAAATAGTTTGGTGCGCGCAATGGAAATGGTAATAAAAAGTGGGAGCATCAAAAACAGGAAAATGCCAGCCAAACGCGAAACGATCTGAAAACTCGTCGCCCAGATCGTTGTGCCTGAAAAAGCCGGAGTCAAACCAACCAACACTTGAAATATCAAAAACCACAAGAAGGGTCCCATGGTGCCAATAAACGCCCAGCGGATCTGCTGTTTTTGCGCCAGCGTAGCGCGGCGGAAATAGCGATAAATTGAAGATAAAAGTCCGATGATGTACCAGGTGGTTGTGACCCACAGGTACGTGCTCCGCCCCATGGTATTCCAGAAAAAAGGTGCATGGGGATAAATATAAATCCCCAGCATGGTGACAATCAGCAGCGGGGCAATGAACTTCATCCAGCGCGGCACAAATTTGCCATCGGGAAAAAGCATCGAGAATAAAACGATGCCAATATCTCCCATGGCCAAGATCAAGCCGCCGGAGGTCTCATAGCCTGGGGTGATGGCGATCATATTCGCCAGGTTGGTCACGCGCACACCAAAGGTGATTAAGAACAGGGATGTGAAGATGGCAAACCAGTCATCGGAGCGGTTGACAATGAGCACGCCCCCGATCACAGAAAAACCGAATATCAACAGGAAGTCGACTCCGTAGTCAACGACGAATTGAAAAAGTACGGGAAGTCCCAGAAGGACCCGCGCAAAATTTGAATTTTGAATGTTGGTAAATTGTGGTGAAAGGACTGTCCCTAGTGTTCGACTAACTTGATTGTCTTGTACAAGATATACTTGGCGAATGACCACAAAATATCACGTAAACCTGAGCAAAGAAAATCGCCAAGAATTAGAAAGTCTGATCCGAAGCGGTAAATCATCGGCACGTACTCAAACTCGCGCA
>CAMCQT010000085.1 GCA_945877125.1 Candidatus Brevifilum fermentans
CTACAAGAATTAATACTATATTTCAAAGAAAGAGAAATTGCTTAACTATGACACCCTCCACCAACCCCATTCTCGTCACAGGCGCCAGCGGATTTGTCGCCCAGCACACCATCATCCAACTTTTGCAACAAGGCTACAACGTCCGCGCCACATTGCGGACTCTTTCACGCGAAGCCGAAGTGCGCGAGACAATTGGCAAACATGTCGAAATCAAAGACAGCCTCGAAATCGTCGGCGCAGATTTGACTCAGGATTCAGGTTGGGATAAGGTCGTGCAAGGTTGCGAATCTGTTTTGCATGTCGCATCACCCTTCCCTTTGCTTGAGCCAAAAAACGAAGATGAGTTGATCGTCCCCGCCGTGCAAGGGACTCAGCGTGTCCTACGCGCCGCGCACGACGAGAAAATCAAACGGGTCGTAATCGTCTCCTCCGTCGCGGCAGTTTCCGCGGGGCACAATGGCGAAAACCGAACCTTTGATGAAAACGACTGGTCTATCGTCGAAAATAATATCGGCGCATATTCCAAGAGCAAAACCCTCGCCGAACGCGCCGCATGGGATTTTATCAACGGCGCGGAAAATACAAATAAAATGGAAATGGTCGCCATCAACCCGCCGCTGATTTTAGGTCCCCTGCCCAACAAAGACCTCGCCACCTCCGCCGAGATGATCAGCACCCTCATGCTCGGACAAGTCCCTGGCGTGGCGCGGATGAAAGTGGGAATTGTGGATGTGCGCGACGTGGCATCTGCCCTAATCCTCGCCATGACCACACCCGAAGCCGCAGGCAACCGATTCATCTGTCCCGCCGCCACGGTCTGGCTGAAAGAGATCGCCGACACCCTGCACGAAAAATACGCGGGGCGCGGATACAAAATCCACACGATGCAGTTTCCCGTATTTTTAGTCCGCATCCTTGCGCTATTCGACAAAAAAGTCGCCCGCGTCGCAGACGACCTGAATTGGGATTTCGAACTCTCAGGCGAGAAAATCAAGCGTGTACTTAAGTGGAGTCCGCGCTCGGCAGAAGAAGCTATTCTTTCGATGGCTGAAAGCTTGATCAAACAGGGGCTTGTATGATCTAAGGTGACAGTCACTTTTAAAGTGACTGTCACCTTCCATTCTTTTATTTTTGGAGCAACTATGAACTACCTTCCCAACGAAACCCGATATCAATCCATGCGCTACAACCGCTCAGGTCGCAGCGGACTCAAACTTCCAGCCATTTCGCTCGGCTTGTGGCACAACTTCGGCGGCGTGGATACATTCAGCAACAGCCGTGCGATGGTCTTGCGTGCTTTTGATCTCGGCATCACCCATCTGGATTTGGCAAACAACTATGGTCCCCCTCCTGGTTCAGCCGAAGAAACCTTTGGGCAGATCATCGAAAAAGATTTGCGCCCCTTCCGCGATGAACTCATCATTTCATCGAAGGCAGGCTACACCATGTGGGACGGCCCATACGGAGATTGGGGCTCGCGCAAATATCTGGTTTCCAGTCTCGATCAAAGTCTCAAACGCATGGGCTTGGAGTATGTGGATATTTTCTATCACCACCGCCCCGACCCTGAAACTCCGCTGGAAGAAACCATGCAGGCGCTCGATTACATCGTCCGCAGTGGACGGGCGCTCTACGTTGGCATCTCCAACTATCCCGCAGAGAAAGCCCGCGAAGCCGCTAGAATCCTGTGTCAACTGGGCACGCCATGTTTAATCCACCAGCCAAAATACAGCATGTTCGAACGTTGGGTGGAAGATGGACTGCTCGACACGCTGAAAGAGGAAGGTGTTGGCTGCATTGCGTTCTCTCCGCTGGCTCAAGGCTTGCTGACCGATAAATATCTCGGCGGCAACATTCCCGAAGGCTCACGCGCATCCAAAGAGCATGGCTTTCTCAAACCAGCCAATATCACCGATGAGAAGTTGAACAAAGTCCGCAAGTTGAATGAACTCGCCCAATCTCGCGAGCAGACTCTGGCTCAAATGGCTTTGGCTTGGGTTCTGCGTCACGAAGTCATGACCTCCGTTTTGATCGGCGCCAGTAAAATATCCCAAATCGAAGATGCCGTCGGCACATTGCAGCATCTTGATTTTTCAGCCGACGAACTACAGCAAATCGAAACCATCCTGGGCTAACTTCTCACTTCTTACTTTTTACTTATCACTCAAAAATGCTAAAAAAACTTCCATCGCTAACTTTTATCCTCGGCAACATTGTCGTGCTGGCAGGGCTGGCATTGCTCGCCTACCTCGGTTTCTACAACCGCTACTGGGCAGACGACTGGTGCTACAGCGCCGACGCGCGCCAAATGGGAACCATCCCCGCCACCCTGCAATACTTCGACACCGAGAAAACGGGCTACTCATCCAACCGCTACTCGCTGACCTTTTTCTCCGCGCTGACAGAAAACACGCTCGGCATGGCTGGCAATCAGATCTTCGCCACGCTCACCATCGTCCTCTGGCTCGGCGGATTATTCTGGGTCGGCTGGAATCTCTCGCGCCTGCTCAAGCCCATCCCCGTCAGCGCAATTCTGCTCGCCGCAGGGATTTTACTTTTTTACAATCTTTATCTTTCGCCGCAACGCTTTCAAATTTTGTACTGGCGTTCGGGCGTGCTGCCCTACAGCACCGCCGTCATTTTCTGGCTTTACCTGCTCGGCTTCATCACCCAACAGATGACTGCCCCCAAACGCTGGTTCAACTATATCGTCGCGCCGCTGGCATTCATCGCCGCAGGCTTGGGCGAAATCAGCGCCACCTTCATTTTCAGCGGCACAACGCTTTTGCTCATCGCCGCGTGGATTTACCGCAAACAAGATTGGGCGCAGAAATCCCTGCAAACGATTTTTATCACCTGGCTCTTCCTGCTGCTCGGCATGATCGCGCTCATCGTCTCGCCCTCCAACGCGCGCGTCGCCAACATGGACGTCCAACAAAGCAGCCTGCTCTCCGTCCCCTTCACCTCCCTAAAACACGGGTTCGCTTTCATTCTTTTATCTTTGAAAGGGCTACCCTTGCCGCATGTGATCTTCATCGGGATGATGACCAGCCTCGGCATTCTCTCGGTTAATGGGAACGCATCCAACCTAACCCTGAAGCGGGTTGCGGTTCTGCTGGCTTTTTCCACGCTGATCACTTACCTGCTGATCGTCGCCATCCAAGCCCCCAGCGCCTACTTTTACAGCGCCACCCCCGACCCACGCGGACAATCTCTGGCGCGTTTCACCCTGCTCCTCGGTCTGGGATTCATGGCATGGATTTCGGGCTTATGGCTTGCCGAAAACATCTCAGGCAAATGGCTGATGATCGCCGCTGCCGTCGTCATGCTGGCAGGACTCGCCTACACCGCGCGCAACATCCGCACGATTTACGGCGAACTCGACGGCTTCGTCTACCGCGCCCAAATCTGGGATGAACGTGATGCCATCATCGAAGAAGCCAAGTCACAGGGAATCATGCTGGTCGAAGTCCCAGCCATCGACACTGGCGAAATCCACACCCGCGACATGTTCGGCTCCACGGGCAAAGGTTGGAGTCAATTCTCAGAAAACTGCGGTGCCCGCTATTACGGCGTGGATGGGTTAAAGGTGAAACAGTAAAAACCATGACACCCCTTCGGGGTTACTCAAACCTTACGCTCTTTATTTCTATAATCGTGTCATCCCTTCGGGATTATCAAATTTAGCCTGCGTAATTCTCTACAATCATGGCAAATCATGGCACCCCTTCGGGGTTGAGCAAGGAATTGTCACGCTTCAAGCGTGACCTACAGTCATGCATGGAAAAATCCCGAAGGGATGAAATTATTATAGCCATTGGTTAATGACGCATCCCAACCCCGAAGGGGTGGCATGGGATTGGAGAAAAATGTCAGGGTGCAGGCAATTCTCAATATGCTGAATCAACTCAACGGGTAGAAAAGATGCGGAACGTCATCCTATAAATTTTCTTTAACTCTTGAACATCTTCCTGAAATTAAGGTAAAATACATCCACCGGGGCGATGGCGGAATCGGCAGACGCAACGGACTTAAAATCCGTCGGTAGTGATACTGTGAGGGTTCGACCCCCTCTCGCCCCACAAAAATGCCATTGCGTAACACTTGAGACAACTCAAAGGGCGCAATGGCAGTTTCGTCTAAAAGGCTAACCTATGTTTTTTACTCGACAGCAACTGGAAGACATTGAAGATAAAAGCCTTGCAAATTACGGAATGCGCAGCAAGGATACGAAGGGACGCGCCTATCTCGACAGCGAACCGGACTACCGCACGCCCTTTCAACGTGACCGTGACCGCATTCTGCACACCACCGCCTTTCGCAGATTAGAATATAAGACGCAGGTTTTCATCAACCTTGAAGGCGATTATTTCCGCACCCGCCTGACCCACACGCTGGAGGTGGCTCAGATCGGGAGGACACTTGCCCGCGCTTTGGGCGGAAACGAAGACCTCGTTGAAACCATCTGCCTGGCGCATGATCTGGGTCACTCGCCGTTTGGACATTCAGGCGAAACCGCGCTTGCCCGCCTGATGAAAGACTTTGGCGGCTTCGACCACAACAAACAATCCCTGCGTATCGTAACCGAACTCGAACAGCGCTATCCTGAATTTCCTGGTTTGAATCTGACCTGGGAAGTACGCGAAGGCATGGTCAAACACGAGTCTGAATATGATATTTCCGACGCACGCGAGTTCACTCCCGAACTGCGCGGCAACCTCGAAACACAGATCGCAAACGTAGCGGATGAACTGGCATACACGACCCATGATTTGGATGACGGTCTGCGCTCTGGCATGATTACACCGCAAATTCTGGATGGCGTTGCGTTGTGGGAAATCCTGCGCGAGACGTATAACTCGCATGGTTCAATTCTTAGCGAAATCGAACGTCACCGCATGATCCGCCAGTTGGTGGGTTTAATGGTGACGGATATGCTGCAGGCAACTGAAACACGAATCAAAGACAGCAAGGTGAACAGCGCGTTGGATATTCAAAAACTGAAACACAACATCATCGGCTATAGCGAAGAAATGCAGCGCCGCAACCGTGAGTTGAAAGACCTGCTTTACAAAAAACTCTACCGACACTACCGCGTGGTGCGGATGCAGGTCAAAGCGGAACGCATTATCTCTGAGTTGTTCCAAGCCTATCGCGCCGAACCCGCCATCCTGCCAGACCATGTCCAATTCTTCGTCGAAAAGCGCGGACTCGAACGCACGATCTGCGACTACATTGCAGGCATGACTGACCGCTACGCCATCGAAGAACATCAAAAATTGTTCAATCCCTTTGAAAAACCGTAATTAGTTTTTTTCAATTGAGGGGGAACAAAAATCCTTCCCCTTTCATTGTTAATTAAAATATAATGCTGAAAATATGCCCCGTTCAAATACTGAAATTCGGAAGTTCCACCTCCGAAATATAAATTATCAAATATCAAGAGAGGAGTATTTTATATGACCCAACCCAACTATCTCACCCCCGAGGGCGAAGCAAAACTCAATGCGGAATTGCAGGAATTAAAAGGCACAAAACGCGAGGAACTTTCCCAGCGATTGCGCTCCGCAATCCAAATGGGTGACCTTTCGGAGAATGCAGATTATCACAAAGCCAAGGAAGATCAGGGGTTTCTGGAAGGCCGTATTCAAGAACTCGAAGCTATTCTTCGCAACACGATCATCATAGAAGAAAAACAAGGACAGGACTATGTCTTTATCGGTTCGCATGTGACCATTCAGGAGGATACCTTTGACCCTGAGACCTATTATCTTGTCGGTCCCACCGAGGCAGATCCGCGTAAAGGCAAGATCTCTCACGAATCCCCCATTGGGCGCGCATTGATGAATAAAAAAGTCGGCGATATTGCCGAAGCTGATGCCCCCAGCGGTAAGATCAAATTCAAAGTATTAAAAATCGAATAAGTGATATTTAAAAACAAATAAAAAAAAGACCGCCTCAAAATGGGGTGGTCTTTTTTTATGCGTCAAAAATTTCTTTTAACCCTGTCTTGGCCAGATCGCTAATTCAAGCGTGATGCGTTCAAAGTAACTATCGGTTGGCAAAGGACCGTGACCGTATTCCAGGTCCACAACGGTTGCAAGCAATTGCAGGGTTGCAGTTTCCAGCAGGACTTGCGCTTGCGGCTCAACGACCACCAACTCACCTTTTGGTTCAAGCCGTGCGCGGATGGCCGGGTCATTGAAAGCATGTTTGGACATCAATACTTTTGTTGCGGTTTTGATGTCATTTTTATCGAACAGCCAGATTTCCAGCGCCGTGACCTTCTTTGGTTCGCCCACGCCAATGGCTTCAGAAACGCCCACGCCATATTCACCCATGAATTCGCCAGCCTGTGTATCAATGCTGAATGACTCATCGTACAGGTCATCACCGAGCACGTAGGTGGTCATGGTTTGTGTAATTGGCGGAGCAAGCCCAAGCTGTTCAAAATTGGTCTTCTCAGCGTTGCGGCTCATTTCCACTGCCTGCATGGAAGGTGTGACCTCGCCGCTGCCACGCTTACCCAGTAAGCGATAGAGATACAAAGCTCCATAGCCCACCAAGCCCAGCAGCACAACAATGCCAAATACCAAAGTAATCATTTGGACAGTGGTCAAGCCGGAGTCTTCAACCGGTGCAGGCTGACCAGAAAGCACGTTGGTGATCAACTCGCCATAATTTTTTATGATGGCGGGATCCGCGCTTTGTGGATTGGCTTGAATGGCGCTAAACGCTTGCTGAGCACCAGTCCCAAGATTCTGCCAACGTTGAACAGCCAGGTTCGGGTCAGGGTTGACACGGTAGGAGTCAATCGTCATGCGGAGATAATCTTCCTGCAAATCCGCACGTAGATATGAAGGGGTCGCGTCTACGAAATCGACAGGGTCGATGACATATCCCCAGACCAGTCCTATAATCAAACCGCCAACCAACAGACCGATTTGAACCCAAGGTAATTTTTTTAGAAAAGCGACAACGAATTGCATACCGCGCTCCTTAAGTTTGACATTTGTTAAGACTGATTATAACCTGAACCCGCAGCATCTTGCTATCAACTTCGTATTTATTTTCTTTCCATCAAATACAATGTGCGTTCCGAGTCGCGCACCGACTCACTTTTGCGGATGGCAAAGCACGCAGAGAACGCCGCTTCAAAACCTTCGCGGGTATAACTTGGGAAAATATCTTCGCGTGAAGTTAATAATTTTTGAACCTGCGAATCTGACTTCGGCACGAACTCGATCACCAGCCATTTACAGCGTGCCGCAAAGAAATTTGCCAGTTGCGGCAAAGGCACATTATTGGAAATTGCCAGATGATGAATCACCGCCAGCGCCAGCGCCATATCTACGGGACCGCGCGCGCTGAACGAATCACGCTCGCTGTTATCCCAGCCGAGTGCTGGACTTGGGTTGGTTAAATCTAAAACCAACGGCAAAACATTTTGATCTTTTTTGGTTTTGACCGTTCGATAATTTTGCTCGACTGCGGCGGGGTCAATATCAAATGAGATCGTGAACGCGCCCGAGGATGCAGCTTCGCGGCTGAATACGCCTGTGTTGCCGCCCAAGTCCCAAACCAGCGCGGGCTTCTTTTCAGCAGACCATTCTTTGACCAGTTGCTTTTTATGCTCAAACGCAGAATCGGTGTAATTCGTATTCTCGTAGTAATCACCCCATTCTGTGCCAGCAGGTTTCCAACTCAACTTCTTGACCGTGCTTTCGAGACTTTCGATCAAACCAGTCAACGCCTGCTTGTTCATTCCACCCTTGCGCGGCGCGACAACTTTATCTGAATATTTTTTCTGCGCGCCCGCGTGAATGTGGATGTGGGTCAGCAAGCCGAAATTGAATTTTGTTTTCGCGGGCAGCAAATCACTCGCAAGGTCAAGCGGAACGCCATCAATATAAACGCGCAGTAATTGGCTCAAGCGCACATCGCGGTATGCCATCAACGCCAGCGGCGCAAGGAAGTGTTGGCAAAATTGTTTGTACGCCACCCACGGCTCGCCCTCTTTGTAAACTTCAAAAGAGAGCGTGTCGATCAACATCGCTTTGCCGCGCACAAATTGGATGTTGTATGCGCTGGCATCTTTCAGCGACATACCCAATTTCATTGCACGTTTTTGGATGGATAACGTGGCAAGCGCGGCATCTTTCAATTGGCTGAACGACCATTCATACGGATAAGAGATGAACGGCACCCGCTCAGGTTGGATGACCTTGAACGCCGCGTCTGACTCGGCTGGGAACTGGTCCACCTCAACATGCGGAATCAGCAGGCTGGCTTTGACCAACTTATCGTACAGCCCTGAGTCCATCAACCGCGCGTAATCGTTGGAGTACGCGCGGTTGATCTGTCGATACAGGATTCCGCTGTCAGTAAACAGGAACCCGCTTGGGTCTCGAAAAGAAGCGGAAAGTTGCTCAGCTTTGGACATCGTCTGAATCTGTATCCTCATCCTGTGATTTTGATTTAATTCCAAAATACTTTTTTATGGTGCTCCACGAAGCGCGGATGGCAACGCCCAAGCCCAATAGGGCGGCGATTGCAATTTGGATGAGTATGCTCCCTGAGCCAGGGTCGAGATATGGAAGTGGTGTAAAGTGCATTTTATTTTCCTTATGTAGGTCACGCTTTCAGCGTGACGTTTTCCATCAAAAGAGTGTCACGTTATAAACGTGACCTACTCCACGGTTTCAGGTACGATCTCTTCCAGCAGGAAGGATTCCTGGCAGTTGATACATTGCGCCTCGCGTTTATTGGCGATGACCAACATGCCCTTACATTTGGGGCACGGCACAGCAAGCGGTTTCTTCCACGATGTGAAATCACAATTTGGATAATTGACACAGCCGAAGAAAGTACGCCCCTTGCGAGTTTTGCGCTCCACCAATTCGCCGCCGTCGGTTGGACAGTTCACGCCGATCTTCAATAGCCACGGCTCGGTGTAACGGCAATCAGGGAATCCGCTGCATGAAATAAATTTACCAAAGCGCCCGTAGCGAATGACCAATTCTTTGGTACAAGTAGGACAAGCGCGACCAATGGGTTCAGGTCCGCTTTTGGTGACGGGCATTTCGGCTTGCGCCTTTAGCACCTTCTCAGAGAACGGCGTGTAGAACTCGCGGATCGCATCCATCCAAACCATTTCACCAGAGGCAACTTTATCGAGGTCTTCTTCCATGTGCGCGGTGAAATTAAAGTCCACAACTTCAGGGAAGTATTCGACCATTAGGTCGTTGACTTGCAAGCCTGTATCGGTTGGGATGAGGCGTTTATCCACGCGCTCGACATAGCCGCGTTGTTGAATGGTCGAAATGGTCGGCGCATACGTGGAGGGACGTCCAATGCCATTCTCTTCGAGCGCCTGCACCAGCGACGCTTCGGAGAAGCGCGGAGGCGGCTGGGTGAAATGCTGTTCGGGAATCAGCCGCACCAATTCCTGGCTTTGTCCTTCGGCGATGCCCACAGGAATTTTTACATTCTCTTCGTCATCTTCTGTTTTGACATCTTCGTTTTTGGCTTCTTCGTAGACCACCAAAAAGCCAGGGAATTTCACCGCGGAGCCAGAGGCGCGCATGAGATATTCGTGCGCGGACGTTTTGCCTGTCACTTCCACTTGCAACGTATCGAACACAGCCGATTCCATTTGCGAGGCGACAAAGCGCTGCCAGATCAAACGGTACAACTTGAACATGGCGGGGTCAAGAAAATCTTTTACTTTTTCGGGATCACGCATCGCAGAAGTTGGGCGGATAGCTTCGTGCGCTTCCTGCGCGCCCGCGGATTTGGTTTTATAGATCGGAGATTCAGCGGGCAGATAATCCTTGCCGTATTTGCCAGTCACATATTCACGTGCCTCGCCTTGCGCAATGGTCGAGACATTCATCGAATCGGTACGCATGTAGGTAATCAAACCTGTCGTGCCGCCCTCGCCGATGTCCTGCCCTTCATATAATCCTTGCGCCAGACCCATCGTGCGCTTGGCGGTGAAGCCAAGTTTGCGCGAGGCTTCCTGCTGCAAAGTGGATGTGGTAAACGGCGCGGACGGTTTACGTCTGCGTTCGCCGCGTTTGACTTTGGTGACCGAATACGCCGCAGTTTCCATGTCGATCAAGATCGGCTTGACGACTGCTTCGTTTTCGAGTTCTGGTTCTTTGTCGTCAATGCGCGCCAGTTTGGCAAGGAAAGAGGATTTGAGACTCCCGTGCTTGAACTCTCCGTGGATCGACCAATACTCGACTGGCTTGAAATCATCAACTTCACGTTCACGCTCAACGATGAGCCTGAGTGCCACCGATTGAACTCTACCAGCTGATAGACGTCCGCGCACCTTCTCCCACAAAATGGGGCTGATGCTGTAGCCGACCAGACGATCCAACACACGGCGCGCCTGTTGCGCGTTGACCAGATCCATATTGATGTCACGCGGATGTGCAAACGCTTCCGCTACGGCTGGCGCGGTAATTTCATGGAAGACCACGCGCTTGGTGCGCTCCATGTCAATCTGCGCGGCTTCAGCCAAATGCCAGGAAATGGATTCACCTTCTCGGTCAGGATCGGTTGCAAGGTAGATTTCATCGGCAGTCGCAGCCAGTTTCTTGATCTCTTTGACGATGACCTTCTTTTCATTCGGCACACGATACTTTGGCTCAAAGTTATTTTCCACATCCACAGAAAGCTGTGACTTGAGCAGGTCGCGCACATGTCCCACCGAAGCGCGGACTGTGTAACCTTTGCCGAGAAAACGCCCAACTGTCTTTGCCTTGGCAGGTGATTCGACAATCACCAATTTCCCTTCGCGCTTGATGACCTTTTCAGGTCGCGGAGGCGCAATCATATCTGCATGAGCTTCGGTCTTGCCCATGCGGAACATTCGCGTCCCGCAAACGGGACACGTGCCCGTCGTCACCGCAGAGCTTTTGGCATTAAACCCTGCCACGGGATCTTTTACTTCTCTTTTTGCCTTGCACTTCATACAATAAGCTTCCATCTATCCTCCGCGCAAAAATGCGCCTTTCAATTTATGCCAGAACTTTGGTCACACTGGACACGCATTCTACGCAATATTCCCAAATTTTACAAATGCAGTTTTTTCGTACCGGAATGCAGACTTCAGTCTGCATTATGTTTACACGCTGTTGAATAATAAAAAACGGTCTAAAAATAAAAGTTATTTGCGTTTGGCAAGAAAAAGCGGACTGAAGTCCGCACTCCAGAATTATAGATATTTTTCCTGGCGATGCTTCTTCAAATGCTCGACCACATCTTTTACTTTTTGCGACTGGTCGGTCTTGCACACCATTAAAACATCGCCGCCATCAACAATCACCATGTCATCCACGCCGATGGTCACGATCAGACGGTCATTGTTGCCGCCGTAAACCAGTGTATTATGCGTTTCATAAGCCAGATGCAAGTTGCTATTTGTGGCAATATTACCATCCATATCTGGTAAAAGCACTTCAAACAGCGAAGACCACATCCCCACGTCGCTCCAGCCCAGCCCGCTCGCGGGAAGAATGGCGACGCGCTCCGCGTTTTCCATCACGCCATAATCCACCGTGACATTCTTGAGACTATTCCAATTTTTATGTAACGCATGAGTCTGTTCGTCGGTTCCCCAAGCCGAGGAAATATTTTTCAGCGCAACCCCAAGCGCGGGCATTTGCCTGTCGATCTCCTTCAAGATAACATCTGCGCGCCAGATGAACATGCCGCTGTTCCATGAATGATCGCCAGTATGCAGTAATTTTCGGGCGGTTTCTTCATCAGGTTTTTCTTTGAAACTCTTCACTTTATAGGTGGGGTATTTATAATCGCCAGTTAATGGCTCACCCTGCTGGATATAGCCATACGCCGTCGAAGGCTGGATCGGTGTAATTCCCAACGTAACCAAATATCCATTTTCAGCCACGTCAAACGCGGCTTTGAGTAAATAATGAAACAGGTCGCGGTTACGGATGAAATGATCCGAAGGCAAAATTGCCATGGTCGCATCTTTATCTCGTTTATGCAATACGGCGGCAGCCAACCCCACGACCGACGCAGTTCCGCGCGGCGCTGATTCGATCAGGTAATTTTCTTCTGGAATCACAGGAGCCTGCAAACGCATCTCGCGAGCCTGCTCCTCAACCGTCACAACCAGGATTCGTTCAGGTGGAAATAAATTCTCCAAACGCTGCACTGTGCTTTGAAATAAAGTATCCTGCCCAATTAACGGAAGCAGTTGCTTGGGTTTTTCTTTTCTCGAAACAGGCCAAAGACGAGTCCCGCCGCCGCCTGCCATGATGACTGCATAAGTATGAACATTTCCAGTAGACATAGTGTTAGCTCCTTATGAATAATTTGATTGCGCCTCACGCACTGCCACATAATTCATACCACCAACTTGCCTCACCATACCTTTCAACTCCATAAGAGCCAGGGTTGCGGAAACCCTCTCAATCGGCAAATCGGCTTGATTGCGAATTTCATCCACGTGCAGCGGTTCCGCGCCAAGAACATTCAATAAACGCGCTTCGGTTTCATCGGTTGGAATCACTTTGCGCGCGGCTTTGTGTTCGCCGATACGCGTAAAATCCAACGCCTGCATAATATCGTTGACGCTCAATAATGGCTGTGCGCCATTTTGGATCAACTTATTTGTGCCTTTGCTTTGCGGCGCAAGTATACTCCCCGGCACTGCGAATATTTCACGTCCCTGCACAGCGGCAAACTCTGCGGTAATTAACGCGCCGCTCGTCTCCCCCGCTTCGATGACAACCACCGCCAAGGATAAACCAGAAATGATTCGATTGCGCGGCGGAAAATTTGAAGCCTCAGGCGGCGTACCGGGCGCATAATCGCTGATGATCGCGCCTCGCTCCATCATTTGCTCAGCCAGTTTCAGGTGTTCTGGCGGATAAATTTTATCGACCCCCGAACCCAAAATGCCAATCGTGCGTCCGCCAGATTTCAACGCAACTTGGTGAGCAATCGCATCCACGCCGCGCGCCAGCCCGCTGACCACGGTGATTCCGTTCGACGCGAGGAACGCCGCGAGTTCTTCGGTGATCTGCCGTCCGTATGGCGTCACTCGGCGCGTACCCACGATGGCAACCGCGAACAGGTCGTCGGGTAAATATTCGCCGCGAATATACATCACAGGCGGCGGCTGGTCAATCTCTTTTAATCTGGCTGGGTAGGCTTCATCCTGCCAGGTCAGGATTTTTATCCCTTGCGCTTCGATTCTCGCCCAGACTTGATCCAGATTAACATTTTGACGCGCCGCGAGGACGCGCTCGATCACCTTTGCGCCCAAGCCTGCTTCTGCTAAAGTGGCAGAGTCAGCGCTCCAGGCCAATTCGAGATCGCCGAAGTAAGACACCAGTCCCTGCATCCGCACCGCGCCAATGCCCTTGATGAGATTGAAACCAACCCAATATTTTTTATCATCCATGAATCATATCCCTTGCACAACAATAGATTTCGATTTTATCGAATATAGATTTATGTGATCTTGCTTCCAACCCTGAAAGGGCAAAACAATTTTAGCACTCAAATAGTACAATGCCGAATTCTGAAGAATCACGGAGTTATTTGACATCTTGCAAAAGTCAAAACGCCTAACCACTGAGGCACTAAGACACCGAGAAAACCAATTAAAAACTCCGTGCCTCTGTGTCTCAGTGGTTCAATATGTTTTTTTAGAAGCATCCCATTCAACTTATGCAAGAGGTCTATTAACTAACGTTACGCAAAAACTCCGAAGGAGTGGAATGATTATAGATTCAAGCAAAATGGATTCAATAACCCCGAAGGGGTGACATACTTTTCGGCACGACAAACCATATCATCCCTTCGGGATTTTATCTTTCACGCATCATTTTCTACTACAATCCTGCCATCCCTTCGGGATTGAAACTGCGTAACATCAGTTAACTGATATTACGCAGTTTTGTGAAAACCGTGGATTTTCCCTCACCCTAGCCCTCTCCCAATGGGAGAGGGGACTCCCTTCCCCATCGGGGGAAGGGTTGGGGATGAGGGTGCGTAACATCAGTTATTAAATGGAATTAGATAATTTACTTTTCAACCCCGAAGAAGTGCCTGATTATAGAAACGCCGCCAGTTACGGCGGCGTTGGTTATTTAGGTCAATCCTTCAAGTAGATGAACTTTCAAAGTACGCTGACTCATGTCCAGGTTGAGTATGACCGAGGGGATGGCGGGCAGGAGAATCTCCTTGCCTGCGTCGTCTCGAACGACATAGACATCGTTCGCGCCGGTTTCCAAAATCTCGACCAACTTGCCAAGCGGATTTCCGTTCTCGTCCACGACATCCAGATCAATTAATTCATATTGATAATGCTTACCCTCAGGCAGCGGCGGGACATCTGACGCTTTGACATACACCCACTGATTGCGATACCTGCCAACTTCTTCGGGCGTAGTCACGCCGCGGATGCTGACCAGTAAACCAGTGTCATGCGGGCGGACGGTATCCAGCGTGAGGGGTTCGTGCTTTTCGCCAACGAGTACCTTGCGCCCTGCTTTAATGCGCTCAGGGAAATCGGTGTGCAAGTCCATAATGATCTCGCCGCGTATGCCATGCGGACGGCGCAAGTAGCCGATCACTAAATATACAGGCTCGCCTGCCGGCGAGCCTGATGATTGCTGTTTGGTAGGCATTAGGGTTCCATTACGTCTAGGGTGGCTTGCTTGCCTTCGCGTTCGGCGGCCACTCGGAGCAGGGTGCGGATGGAGTTCGCTACTTTTCCGCTTTTGCCGATCACGCGTCCCATGTCATCTTTGGTGACGTTGAGTTCAATGCGGATGCGGGAACCGCCCCCGCTCTGGCGCACTTGCACTTCTTCAGGATGATCTACGAGGGATTTGGCGATGAATTCAATAAGTTCTTTCATAATAATGCCTGTTGATGTCATTGCGAGGAGCGCACTTTGCGACGAAGCAATCTCCCATCGAGTAGGAGATTGCTTCGGGCGAAAGAACCGCCCTCGCAATGACATATAAATCTAGTTGCTGGTTGTGCGTACCGGGGCGGCGCGCTTGGCTTCGGCTTCATTCGCTTCGGCGACGAGGGCTTCGATTGCCTCGCCTTTCTTGAAGCGGTCAAAGCGGAGCTGTGTGCCGGAGGACTTGAAGATCTGAGCCACGGAATCGGTGGGCAGTGCGCCGTTCTTCATCCAATGGAATACGCGATCTTCTTTGATGTGAATGGTGGCGGGATTGGTACGTGGGTTGTACACGCCCAAAATTTCCAAAAAGCGACCATCGCGCGGGGATTCTTTATCCGCGGCGATGATGCGGTACGTGGGTTGGCCTTTGAGACCAATACGACGCAAACGAATTCTAACCATGTTAACTTACTCCTTAATCTTTCAGATGTTTTGGCGTTTCAGACAGGCAAGAGAGAGTTGTGTGCAAGGTACACACGGGTTGCGGGCTGAAATCACAGGAAAGTATTTTACCAGAGAAAAAGAGGGAATTAGCCAAACAACTTACCCATTCCCTTGCCGCCTGTTTTCTGGAACATTTTCATCATTTTTTGCGCTTCGCGGAATTGCTTGATGAGGCGGTTCACGTCCTGCACTTCCATGCCGCAACCGGCAGCGATGCGCCTGCGGCGGGAGGCATTCAAAATATCGGGGTCGCGGCGTTCTTTGAGGGTCATCGAGTGGATGATAGCTTCAGATTGCTTGAAGGATTTTTCCACCACGGTTGGGTCAATGCCGCGCGCGGCTTGTCCCATTTGACCGGGCAGCATATCCATAATTTGCGAGAGCGGTCCCATCTTCTTCATTTGTTTCATTTGATCAAGCCAATCCTCCAAAGAGAAATGACCCTTCATCATCTTTTGCGCCTGCTTTTCCATGTCCTGACCGTCGTAGGCGGCTTCGGCTTTTTCGATCAAGCCGATCATGTCACCCATGCCCAAAATACGGGAGGACAAACGCGAGGGGTCATACATTTCCAGCGCGTCAAGTTTTTCGCCGGTACCAATAAACTTGATCGGAATGCCGGTCACCGAGCGGATGGAAATTGCCGCGCCGCCGCGTGAGTCGCCGTCCATTTTGGTGAGGATCAGCCCCGTCAGATTGATGGCGTTTTTGAAACCCTGCGCGATGTTCAACGCTTCCTGACCGATCATGGAATCGACCACGAGCAGGATATCCACCGGATTGACATTGGCGGCGATGGCTTTTAATTCATCCATTAGCCCCGCATCCAACTGCGACCGACCAGCTGTATCTACGATCACCAGACTGAATCCACCCTTTTCAGCTTTGTCGAACGCGCGTTTTGCAAGTTGTGGCGGCGTGAGTGACAAATCAGTTTCGACTTCGACATCCAATCTTTCGCCGAGTTGCTGTAACTGCTGCACAGCGGCAGGACGGTACGGGTCGCCAGCGACGAGCAGAACGCGCTCGCCTTTTGATTTCATGAGGCGCGCGAGTTTGCCTGAGGCTGTTGTTTTACCTGCGCCTTGCAAGCCGACCATCATGATGACACGCGGTTTCGGGCCTGTGAGATTTAATCCAACAGGTTCGCCGAGTGACGCAATCAATTCGTCGTTGACAATTTTTATTACTTGCTGACCGGGGTTAAGCGCCTTCGATACTTCTGCGCCGACGGCACGTTCACGAACTTTGGCGATGAAGGTTTTGACCACGCTAAAATGCACATCCGCTTCGAGCAGCGCGAGGCGCACTTCGCGCATGGCGGCATCCACATCCGCTTCGGAGAGTTTGCCTCGGCGGCGAAGTCCGTCAAAGATTGTGTTCAGTCGTCCAGTGAGAGTTTCAAACATGGGTTAAAGGCTCCAACGTAGAAAATGCTTGTTAAGTAGAAACAAGTTGAGGGTTAAGAAAGAGGCGGGGTTACATCATCCAAATAGACCGCACAGGCGCCAATCATAGCACGTCCATCTTAATGCGACAATAACAATTTCTTTACATGGAAGCCGAAACTACTTATACTGGCTTGTGTTGTGTTTTAAATAACCAATCTCAGTTTGGAGGATGTATGGCAAAAGATGCGTCAATGATGAACGACAGAAGAGAGATCTTTGGCTGGGCAATGTATGACTGGGCAAACTCAGCCTTTAGCACAACCATCGGCACGGTATTTTTGGGACCCTACGTGGCGTCACTGGCGCGGACTGCGGCAGAAGCGGCCGGCACGGCAACCGTTCCTTTTTTGGGAATTCCCGTTGCGCCTGATTCATTCCTCCCTTATTGCATTTCATTTTCTGTGGGTATGCAGGTTTTGTTCCTGCCGATTTTAGGCGCGATCGCAGATTACTCTCATTTGCGAAAACGCATGATGCAAATCTTTGCGACGATCGGCGCGCTGGCAACGATTTTGATGTTCCTAATCACGGGCGGATTGTGGTGGCTGGGCGGCGTGCTTTTTATTGTTGCCAATCTCGCTTTTGGCGCGGCGATGGTTTTCTATAATGCCTATCTGCCTGACATTGCAAGCGAAGACGAAAGAGACCGAGTCTCGTCGTATGGCTGGGCAATGGGTTATTTGGGCGGCGGCGTTTTGCTGGCGCTCAACCTGGCGTTCTTCACATTTAGCGAAGACCTGGGTGTGCCTGGAGATTTGGCTGTCCGCATTAATCTGGCATCCGCGGGCGTTTGGTGGCTGGGATTTTCGTTCCTGACGTGGGGCAGGCTGCGACCGCGTCACGCCGCGCGCCAACTCCCTGTTGGCGATACGTATATAAGTATCGGCTTCAAGCAGTTACGCAAGACTTTTAGCGAAGTAAAGCATTTCCCCGAAACACTGAAGTTCCTGATCGCTTACTTTTTATACAATGATGGAATTCAGACGGTGATCGCTGTGGCTTCGACATTTGCCGCCGCGCCGCTGATTCAGGGTGGGCTCGAACTTGAACAATCGACGTTGATCGCGGTTATTTTGATGATCCAATTTGTGGCGTTCTTTGGCGCTTTGTTCTGGGGCAAACTGGCAGGCTGGATCGGCGCGAAGCAATCGGTTGTGGTCAGCTTGGTGATCTGGTCAGGTGTGGTGATTTACGCCTATGGCGGATTAAAAGGTCCTACCGCCACCGCTCAGTTCTTTGTGCTCGGCATTTTCATTGCGCTCGTGATGGGCGGTTCGCAAGCCATCAGCCGCAGTTTGTTCGCGCAGATGATCCCCAACGGCAAGGAAGCGGAGTTCTTCTCGTTCTATGAGATCAGCGAACGCGGTACTTCGTGGGTGGGTCCGCTGGTGTTTGGTCTTGCAAATCAAATGTTCGGGAATTTGCGCTATGCCATTCTTTCGTTGATTTTCTTCTTTATCATGGGCTTGATCCTGCTGCCCTTTGTAAATGTGACCAAAGCCATTGCTGACGCGAGGAAGTTTAACGGAAATCAGTAAGTAGTGGATGGTGGGCAGTGGATAGTAAAAGAGACTCGGCAGATGGTTGCCGAGTCTCTTTTTTGTTTCTTCTTGAAAAATGGATTATTTCGGATAATGTCTAGTGTGTGAGCCTCGGCGGCAAATTGTACATGCGCTTTTGATCATACGTTTTTTCGAGCAAGACAAGCCGATAGATCGGGGTTCCGCCGGTAAATGAGATTTTGAAATCAGGCGCGACTCCTTTATTAAATACGGTAAATATCTGTTCGGTTACAAGGTTTAACAAGGGGTACATAAATGGTTCCCCAATTCTTGAGGCATAGACAAAACCGCTGACGGTGGCATAAATAAGAAATTTGTCATTGGGTCCCACCGCGTACGCGCCTTTTGCAAGCGGACCAAGATCATATTCCAGCCCATCTTCACAGCGCAGGATGTGAAGCATGTCACCGGCGTCGGTATCTGTCAGTGTGACGACGATGCCGGGGCAGGCTGACCATTGTTGAGTGGGCGTGGCTGTGGCTGCCAAAAAGAGCGTAGGCGTGGGGGAAGGCGTAAAAGTAAATGAAGGTGTAAATGTCTGCGCAGGCGTAGACGATAAA
>CAMCQT010000086.1 GCA_945877125.1 Candidatus Brevifilum fermentans
CTGAATACTTGGTGCTTTCAAAGAGCCAAAAACTTAACGCGAATTACACAAATTGAGCGAATAATACGAATTTTTTCGCGCCATTCGCCCCATTCGCAAAATTCGCGTTAAAGGTTTTGACCTATTGCACAGAGTCTACACATGAGCCATGTTTTTTCATACTTGAGAATTGCTGTTTTATCACCCCCCGTAGCGTCTGGAATATAAATGAAAAGAAGTATAATCGGCACGAAACACTAAATTTTTCACTGTAAAACCTGTCAAAGTAAACGCAAACAAAAACTTTGTTCCACGGTTCAACCAACATTTTTGAAATAATCCACAGATTTGAATTTTTCAAGGGAAAATCTGCGAGAATCTATGCAATCTGTGGATAAAATACCTTCCCAAAATCGGATGGCAAACCTATGACAAGACAACCAGCACAATCTCCTGCACCTGTGGGTGCTTTTTTACCGCCGCAGATCAACAACCTTGAAGATACAGGTCTTTCACCTCTCTGGTTGCAGGATCTGGTTCTAAAAGTTTTATATTTCCGCGGCTATATGACCGGGCATAAAGTTGCCGAAGAGATCGCTTTGCCTTTCTCGGGCGTCGCAGATCAACTGTTGACCACGCTAAAGCAGGAAAAATTCATCGAAGTGAAATCCTCCCAGCAGGGCAGTGGGTTAGGCGGAGATGGCACCTACACCTATGGAATTACAAGCGCAGGCATCCTCCGCGCGCGTGAAGCCATGGAACGCAGCCAATATGCCGGCCCGGCCCCCGTCCCGTTTGATGTGTACAACGACGCCATCCGCCGCCAGAAGAGCGGGCGTATGACCGTCACCTCGCGCAACATGCGTCAGCTCCTTTCGCAAATGGTCATCTCCGAAGCCATCTTCCAAAGGCTTGGACCCGCGCTTAACTCAGGCTCGTCTATTTTTATGTATGGTCCTCCCGGAAATGGCAAGACCAGCATCGCGCGCGCGTTTGGCAATTTGGTACAGAGCCAGAGCATGTATATTCCCTACGCCTTGTATTTGGATGGACAGGTTATCAAAGTTTACGATGCGGTCAGTCACTCCCTTGCGCCAGAAGTTGACACGGGCGGAGCCACCAGCACCTTGCGCCCCAACACACGCCGCGACCTGCGCTGGATAAAAATCCGCAGACCATTTATCGTGGTCGGCGGTGAACTGACCCTCGAAGGCCTCGACCTTGTTTTTGACGACACAACCAAATTCTACGAAGCGCCGTTTCAAGTAAAAGCCAACGGCGGCATTTTATTGATCGACGATTTCGGACGCCAGCAAGTGCGTCCGCGTGACTTGCTCAACCGCTGGATCGTTCCGCTTGAAAATCGCGTTGATTATTTGCGCCTGCACACCGGTCGCAAAGTGGAAGTTCCGTTCGACGTGATGATCGTTTTCTCCACCAACCTGCCTCCGAAAGATTTGGTGGACGAAGCCTTCCTGCGCCGCCTGCGTCACAAGATCGAAATTGGCGACCCAACTTTTGAAGAATACCGCGAGATTTTCAAACGCGTTGCCCAGGACAAAAAGGTTGAATACAACGACCAGGGTCTCGCCTACCTCTTGCAGGAATGGTACATCAAACGCAACCGCAAGCCGCGCGCCTCGCATCCGCGCGATTTGTGCGACCAGATCATTGATATTTCGGCTTACCTTGCCGTCCCCGCCACCATGTCACGCGAGATGATCGACAACGCTGGCAAAGCCTATTTTGTGGATATTTAAACGCTTCAAACTTAACTCGAGCCTGAACTAGATGATTGAAAATTTTCCCCGCCCCATCATTTTCGCGCATCGCGGTGACCTTGCCCACGCGCCGGAAAATACACTGCCCGCCTTTCAACAAGCCCTGCAAAAAGGCGCCGACGGCGTCGAACTTGACGCAAAACTTACCGTAGATGGTCATGTGATCGTCATTCATGATCCCACCGTAGACCGCACCACAGACGGCAAAGGCCGCGTGGCTTCCATGACACTTGAAGCCATCCGCAAATTGGATGCGGGCAAATGGTTCGATGAAAAATTTAGCGGCACAAAAGTCCCTTTGCTCGAAGAAGTATTTGAGATTGTCGGCAAAGATAAAATGATCAATATCGAATTGACCAATTACTACACAAACCCGCCGGATGGTCTGGTACTCAAAGTTTGCGAGTTGATCAAACGGAATAATAACCAAAGCCAGATTCTTTTCTCATCCTTCTTTCCATCTAATTTGAAAATTGCCGCACAGGTATTGCCCGAAGTTCCGCGCGGATTGCTTGCCATGCGGGGCGTGTTTGGTTTATGGGCGCGTTCGTTTGGTTTTATGTTTGGCGATTACCAGGCTTTGCATTCGCATATTTCCAACACAAGCAAGGAACAGATGCAGCGCGCGCATCGTATCAAGCGCCGCGTGCATGTCTGGACGGCGAACACATCCGAGGAAATTATTCAACTCAAAGAGTGGGGCGTGGACGGCATCATCACCGATGATCCGCAGGCGGCTGTGCGTGCGTTGGGGAGAGGCGGATGAAGCAGGTGAATCTATCCGAATGCCAGAATCAGGCTAAGGCGGGGCGCGAAGCGAATATCCACAAGGCGTCGTTCATCGAGCGGCGTCTGTTTTATCTAAAAATCAATCAGGGGATGCAATGAAATTATTCAGAATTATATTGTTGATTGCTTTTCTTGCAACGTTTGCGCCGACCCTGGTGCAGGCGCAAACGCCCGTGCCTCCCCCCAGTGTGACCGCCATTTTGAATTCGATGACGCCCGAAGAGCGGGTGGGACAATTGTTCCTTGTCACTTTCAATGGAACCGACACCAGCGCGACCTCGCAAATTTATAACCTGATGACGCAGTACCATGTCGGCGGTGTGGTTCTGTTGGCGCAGAATGATAACTTTGTGCCAGCGCCAGACACGGTGATACAAGCGCAGGCGTTGGTCAATAATATTCAGCAATTGGAGTGGGATAATTCCAAAAGTCCTGTAACCAATATTGCCACGGGGCAGGTTTCTGTTTCCAACCCTGCTTATGTGCCGCTTTTTGTGGGCATTGCACAAGAGGGGAATGGCTATCCTACCGACCAAATTTTAAGCGGACTTACCCCTTTGCCGAGTGAAATGGCCATCGGCGCAACCTGGAGTACCGACCTTGCCGCGCGTGTTGGCGAAGTGCGCGGACGCGAACTTGCCGCGCTCGGTTTGAATTTATATCTTGGCCCTTCTCTGGATGTGTTGGAAGCGCCCGCTGTTTTAGGTGGTGACCTTGGTACGCGCGTCTTTGGCGGCGACCCGTTTTGGGTGGGCGAAATGGGGCGCGCCTATGTGACGGGTTTGCACACCGGCAGTGCCAACCAACTGCTTGTGGTCGCCAAGCATTTCCCCGGCGTGGGCGGCTCAGACCGTTTGCCCGAAGATGAAGTTTCAACGGTTCGCAAATCGCTTGAGCAACTTAAGCAAATTGAACTTGCGCCGTTCTTCGCGGTGACTGGCAATGCCACTTCTCCAGAAGCCATGGTGGATGGGCTGCTGGTTTCTCATATTCGTTATCAGGGATTTCAGGGAAATATCCGCGCGACCACGCGCCCGATCAGTTTTGATCCGCAGGCTTTGAATCAAATTTTGGCGTTGCCGCAGTTTGCCGCCTGGCAATCTAACGGCGGACTGGTCATCAGCGATGATCTTGGCACGCAGGCTGTCAGCGAGTTTTATGCCATCGGCGGCGGACAGTTTTCGGCGCGTACTGCCGCGCGCGATGCCTTCCTGGCGGGCAATGATATGCTTTATCTTGGCAATGTCGCATCTACCGATACCCCTGATTCATACACCACCACGACGCGCGTCATTGAATTTTTCGCGCAAAAATACAAGGAAGATTCCGCGTTCGCGCAACGAGTGGATGCGTCTGTGGCGCGTATTTTGGCGGTGAAATTTGGCTTGTACCAAAATTTCAACGTTTCCAATGTGCTTGTCCCAGCCAACCGGTTGACTGACCTTGTGCCCACCACCGAAGTCACTTTTGATGTGGCGCGCAATTCTGCAACACTCATCAGCCCCGATAAACAAGACCTGACCACGGTCATGCCTCTTCCGCCTCAGGCGAATGAGAGCATGGTCTTCATTACAGATACGACGACTGTTAAGCAGTGCAGCACCTGTCTTGAACAGCCCACCATCGCGATGGACGCATTGCAACAAGCTGTCCTTCAACTTTACGGCCCGCAAAGCGGAAACCAGACTGCAAATTTTCAGCTTACATCTTATTCGCTTCAAAACCTGCAAGCTTTTCTCGACGACCCGCAAGTGCCTTTCGTTGAAGATGATCTCAAAACTGTTGACTGGATCGTCATCTCATTTACCGATGCCACACAGGGACAGACCGCGCTCATCAGCCGCTTCCTGCGCGAACGCCCCGACCTTTCACGCGGAAAACGCGTTGTCCTTTTTTCATTTGGTGCACCTTATTATTTTGATACCACCACCATTTCAAAATTCACCGCCTATTTTGCACTTTACAGCAAACAGCCGCAATTTGTAGATGTCGCCGCGCGTTTGCTTTTTCAGGAACTCACCCCCGTTGGCGCATCGCCGGTTTCGATCTCAGCCGTTGGATATGACTTGATCTCGGTCATGTCGCCAAACCCCGACCAGATCATTCCGCTATTTCTGGACCTTGAGCCTGTTCCTGTTGGTACTGGTTCTCCCGACACCCCCGAGCCGACTCCGATCCCGCTCTTTAGAATTGGCGACACCATCGCCATCCGCACCGGCGTGATCGAAGACAAAAATGGTCACTCCGTTCCAGATGGGACAGTCGTTCAGTTTTCGATGATGCTCACCGGCGAAGGCGGCGGTATTCTAAAGCAAGTGGATGCAGTCACCACGCAGGGCATGGCGCGCGCCGCATTTGGCCTGGATAAACCCGGCCTGCTGGAAATCCATGTGACGAGTGAGCCTGCCGTTATTTCTGAAGTATTGCAGTTGGATGTTTCGCAGTCCGGCGCCGTTGCCGTGACCGTCGTCATCCCTGAGTTGACCCAATCCATCTCACCGACACCCGAAGCGCCCGTTGTCGTGGTGGAAGATGACTATATTTCACTTGAAGGCTATCCCCGCTTTTTAGCGTGGCTGGTTGCGATGCTCTTCATCGCCTTTAGTATTTGGATCAGTTATGGCGCGGGCATTCGTATTGCGAATCGCCGCTCCGCATTCCGCTGGGCATTGGGCATCGCATTGGGCGGATTGGCCGCATACAACTATCTGATCTTTGGTTTGTTCGGTATTGAGAACTGGCTCATCACCAGCGGACTTTCAGGCGTGATCGTTTTTATCTTTACGGGAGAAGTAATCGGCTTGGTCGCAGGTTGGGCTTGGTCGAGAAAGTAAAAAGTAAAAAGTAAAAAGTAGGTCACGCTTTGAGCGTGACAAAATTAGAAGCCAAGACACAGGTCACGTTTCAAACGTGACCTGTAGGATTTAATAGGACTTTGGTGGCAATTTCCATTATCGTAAAGCATGATATGATTTTGCCAACCTTTGGGTTAGGAGAATAAAACATGGCAACCAAAACAAAACCGAACAAAGAAAAACAACCTCCGATCTTATTTGATAAAACACAAGCCATCATCAAGCAGGCGAACAAACTGCTTGGAGGCACACTCGTGACCTATTTCAACAATCCGCGCGGCAGTGTCTGTCACGATGACGTGCTTGCCTTGTATGAACTACTTGAAAAAATAGGACATCAGGAAAAAATATACCTCTTCCTAAAATCCAGCGGTGGCAATGGACAATCTTCTCTGCGGCTCGTCAATCTCTTGCGTCAGTATTGCGATGAGGTCATCGCGGTTGTTCCGCTCGAATGTGCCTCTGCCGCGACCATGATTACGTTGGGCGCGAATGAAATTCAAATGGGACCCATGGCCTATCTCACGCCAGTGGATACCTCCCTCACACATTCCCTCTCGCCGATCGACCGCGACAATGACCGCGTCAGTGTCAGCCTAGACGAATTGACGCGCGTCGTCCGCTTGTGGCAGGCGCAGAATGGCGAAGCGAAAGAGAATCCGTATCAGGAACTTTTTCAGCACGTGCATCCGTTGGTCATCGGCGCAGTAGACCGCGCTGAGTCACTGTCGATCATGTTGTGCAAGGAACTGCTCGCGTACCACATCAAGGAAGAAGCCGAAGCAGAGAGAATTGCCAATGCCTTGAACGCCAAATATCCGTCACATGGCTATCCCATTTTATTTGAAGAAGCCAAACGCATCGGGCTAAAAGTCAGTCATCTCACGCCTGAGATCAACACGCTTTTGCTTGAACTCAACGAACTCTACAGTGAAATGGGTCAGCGTGCCACAACCGACTTTGACGATACGCACGCACATGGAAATGAAATCCTCAATATTTGGGAATCAACCGGCGTGCTGGTTTATTATCAGCAGGACAAGGATTGGTTCTATCGCACCGAAGAGCGCCGCTGGATCTCGCTCAACGACATCAGCCGTTGGCGGCGTGTGATGAAGGTGGGGAACAGGGTGCAAAAGTCTATTTTACACATCTCGTAAAACCTGTGCAAAACCTGTGCAATCTGATAGAATAAATTTATCAGATTATGGAAAAATCCGTGTCTGGAGAGACATGGATTTTTTTTGAAAAATAAGGAAAAATATGGCACAACAAATTCAACTCAAATTTAATGACCCCGCGCCCGACGTGACCTTATTGGGCGCAGATGGCAAGCCTATACAACTTTCCTCGCTTTGGCAGGATAAAGTTTTGGTGCTCGCGTTCACCCGCCATTTTGGATGTCCGCAATGCAAAGAGATGATGGACCAACTCTTCGACGCGCATCAAGCCCTAGCTGAGAGGGGAATGCGGCTCGCGATCGTTTCCCACGCCTCAGCAGAATCCGCCAAACAGTTCTGCGACCTGCGCGCTCCCAGCGCCGTCTGCCTCGCAGACCCAGACCGTTCTGCTTATCATGCGTATGGTTTATATCAAGGCACTTTCTGGCAGACCTTGTTCTCGCCGAATATTTGGGCTTCAAACCGCAAACTGGCGCGCGCAAAAGGCTACAAACCTGAAATGCCGCCCGCCGGCCAGGATGCGTATCAGATGTCTGGAACTTTCATCATCGGCACAGATGGGCGGATTCGTCTTCCATATTATTACGAAGACATCGCCGATCACCCGCCTGTGGATTTGCTGCTGCACGGAATCATGGGATCCAGTTGGGATATGCCGTACAACACCAAACCAGTCGTGTAATTAATTCAGGATTTCACGAAAATGTAGTAACGACTTCAGTCGTTTGAAGCGACTAAAGTCGCCACTACAAACTACTGATTATGGAAGAAACATAATGAAGAATTTTTTTCTTGCAACCTATCTTGCTGTAAAAGAAGTAGCTCGTAATAAAGGCCGTTTTTTGCTGGTGGCCATGGTCATTGCGCTGATCACTGTCCTGGTACTTTTTATTGCCGCATTGGGTGAAGGGCTGTCAAATGCCAACCGCCAATATGTGGCAAACCTCGATGCAGAGTTGATCGTATTCCTGGAAAAATCAGACTACAACATTTCTTCGAGCCGCCTGGAAACGAACACGGTCAAAGCAGTGCGCCGCGTGGAAGGTGTAGCGGATGCAGGCCCAATTTACACATCCACCTCGCAGATCGTGTCCCTGCCAGAGCCGCTCAAAATAACCATACTTGGCGTGGAAGCTGCCCGCCCTGGCATGCCCACACTTTTGGAAGGCAGATACTTCCGTGGCGGAGAAGCGCGTGAAGCCGTGATGGATGCCAGTGTGGCTGAACGAACCGACTTGAAGATCGGTGATGAAATTGAGATCCGCTCCACTCAGGGAACAAAGGACGAGTTTTATACCTTGAAGATCGTAGGGCTTGTTGATAAGCAGGCTTACTTCTTTCAGCCCACGATCTTTATTCCTGCTGCAACATGGGAATTGGTTCGCCCTCAATCCGAATCAGAATTGAATAGCGATACCCCCTATCCGAACATTATTGCTGTCAAATTGACTGACCCAACCCAGGTGGATGTAATCAAGACCCGCCTGCAAAACGAGGTTGCCAACATTGAAGTAGCCGATATTGAAACCACAATTAATAACATCCCAGGCTACACGGCTCAACAGGGCACTGTGCAAACCCAGGGTGTGTTCACATTGTTGATCGGTATTTTGGTCATCGGCGGTTTCTTCCAGATTCAAATTCTGCAAAAAGTCCCGCAGATAGGCGTATTAAAAGCGATTGGCTCTTCGAACTTCGTCGTTGGACTTTCTGCTGTGGTGCAAATTATTATCGTCACCGCCATTGGAGTTGGAATTGGCGCAGGCTTGAATTATCTTTTCTCGCTTGTTTTGCCCGCCGCCATTCCGCTGGCATTCAATGGGACCTGGTCACTGGTCGCCATTCTATTGCTTTTATTCATCGGTCCGCTGGGTGGCATGGTCTCCATCATTTACGCCGTCCGCATTGAGCCGTTGAAGGCGTTGAGGTTAGGATAAATATGAATACAGTTGCTTTGGAAGTTCGTGATCTGGTTAAAACATTTTCGTTGGATGGCGCGACCCTCAACGCTGTGGATGGGGTTTCGTTTCAGGTGAAATCTGGCGAGTTTGTGGCATTGGTTGGTCCCAGCGGTTCGGGCAAAACAACCATGCTTTCCATCCTTGCCGCATTGCTTTCTCCCACCAGCGGGCAGGTGTTGATTGATGGGCAGGATTTGGCGAAGATGAACGAGAAACAGCGCGTCAGGTTGCGCCGCGAGAAAATTGGGTTTACCTTTCAATCCAATAATCTGATTCCATACCTGACCGCCCGCGAAAATGTGGAATTTATGTTGAGACTTAACAATAAGCGTGATCGCGCCGGACGTATGCGTTCTGACGAATTGCTGGCGCGGCTGGGGCTGGCAGAACGCCTACACAGCCTGCCCTCGCAAATGTCTGGCGGACAGCAGCAGCGCGTAGCCATTGCTCGCGCCCTAATCCACAACCCCGCCGTGGTGCTGGCTGATGAACCCACCGCTTCGCTGGATACCGAACGCGCCTATCAAGTTGTTGAAACTTTCGCGCACCTCATCCACGAGAATGACCGCGCTGGAATTATGGTGACTCATGATCTACGCATGTGCCAATTTGTAGACCGCGTCCTGCAAATGCAAGATGGAAAACTGGTGCGGATCTATGAAGATAAAAACGAGATCATGGAATTGGCGCAAGGAATATTGAAGCATTAACTGAAAAGACCCCAAAGATTTTCAAAATCTTTGGGGTTTTTTCTAATCTTTAATTTTTGATATTACACGGATGTCAATCCCGAAGGGATGGCATGAATTTACTAGAAAGCTATGACACCCCTTCGGGGTTGATACATCAGTTTTACACAAATCTACAATCATTACACTCCTTCGGAGTTGAGTAAAAAAGACCCTAAAACTTTTGAGTTTTAGGGTCTTTTGTCAGGGTTATTTGTTGTGAAAGAACGCATCCAACACAGGCGCAAAATTTTTGGGGATATCTTCATTCCATGCGCCGCCGTCGATGACTGCGCCTGTTGGGTTTCCACTGGCATCTAATTCATAATAGACTGGGATGGCGTCGAAGTTGAAATCTTTTCCGCTTTCTGCGCCCCATTCGTCCACGTCGGCGCGGATGAGGTAAACGCCTTCGAGGGCTTGCAGGGTGAGCGGGTCTTTGGCTTGGATGCTTTTTTCAATCGCCTGACAGGGCGGGCACCAGGTCGCGTCAAATTCAATGAAGGGAGCGAAGCCGAGTGCGTTTGCTTTTTGTGTTTCTGAGGCAAGTTGAGTCATGAGTTCGCCACCGTTTTTGTGGAGTCGGACGATGACGAATGGGTCTGTGGATGAGGTCAATGCTTGAGGCGTGGACAATGCCTGTTGGTCAGAACCAGCTTGGGGCGAAGCGGGAGGCGGGGTTTCATCCAATTGGGGAATTAGAAAATTGCACGCTAGAAAGAATATCGGCAAAAGCGCAAGCAGAAATTTTTTTCGCATTGATTTTCCTTGTTACTGAAAAAGCCCCATGCTGGGAATTTTTATGGCAATTGGTTTTTGCTGCACGGGCGCGCGGCAGCCGCGGTCGTCACATGCCATGTAGGTCACGATGACTTGGTCGTTGACCCAGTCGTTTCCATCGGGCAATAAAACAGGCAGGCTTAGGGTGACGGGTCCCGCGGGATAGAGAAGGAGACCTTCGGCGTCGAAGGAGGATGACTGCGACGAAACGATACTTTCAGTCACCTCGCCGTTTGCTTTGAGCGCGGAGCCTTCGGCAAGTTCCAGCAGGGTGGGGCGTCCTACGCCATCCACGCCGTTGCGTGGAATTTCCCTGCTGTAAAGGTGCATGTTGAGAAGCTGCGGCGTGAAGGTGGCAGACAGGAAAAATTGTCCGCTTGCATCGCGGGTGAGCGCGATGGTGACTTCCACTTTGTTTTCGGCAGAGGTTGCGAGTTGAAGCGTTTGACCTGGCTCAAGCACGGGCGCAGGCTGGCAGGAAGTTGTGCCGATCAGTGCAAGCAAAAAGAATGGGAATATTATTTGAGATATACGCTTCATAACGCAAAAGTATAATCGCATTGTTTGAAATAAAAGAAAATACGAAACAAAATTCATGGGGAAAATTACGACCCTGAAGTTTCAAAAAACTTTTCTCTACTGTATATGAAAAAAATCTCAAAATTCTTAACGCGAATTCCACGAATTGACGAATGTTGCGAATAAATTAACTCAAGTTGCTACCTTACAAGAAATCTCACACGTATGCTTGTAAAATTCACCCTCACCCTGCCCTCTCCCAAAGGGAGAGGGGAAACAACTCCCTTCCCCTTCGGGGGAAGGGCTGGGGATGAGGGCGAATTCAGCAATAGGTGGCAACTTGGGTTAAATTATAAAAAAATTCGTATTATTCGCTCATTCGCGTTAAAGGTTTGTACGGTAGAAAGTAAAACTTTTAGGGTCTTATTCCAAAACTGATTACTGATGACTGACTACTGATTACTCTCCACTAAAACATCCTTCGCCGCATGCTTCGCGTTAACTTTGGGTCTGGTGCTATTAATAAATATTACCGACCCGATAATGATTCCTGTTGCCAGCCAAATGCGCGGCTCCAAGGCCTCGTTTGCAAATACGGTTCCAAGTAAAACGGCAACGATCGGATTGACATAGGCATAGGTTGAAACGAGCGAGATCGGCGCATTTTGCAACAGCCAGCCATACGAAGCAAACCCGACCAGGGAACCTACAAGCGTGAGATAGGTCAGTCCATATAACGAGCGCGCTGAAACAGCGGTCACATCCCAGCCGTTCAACTCGCCTGAAATGAGCGAGACGATAAATAAACTCATGCTTCCCATCAGCATTTGCGCGCCCGTATTCATCAACGATGATTTTGGCAAGTCCGCAGTTTTGCTGTAAATGGAGCCAGTTGCCCAAAACAGACATGCCGCGAGCAATGCCATCACGCCGAACGGATTCAATTTTGTGCTGCCTCCAGAAATTTCAGAGGGACCCACGAGAATGAAGATGCCCACGAAACCGATCAACAGCCCGACAATTCCCTGCCAGTTTGGCTTGACGCCGTTTGGACGGATCGCTTCGCCGATGACCAAAAACATTGGGCTTGAACCGATGATGAGCGCGGCAATGCCAGAGGGGATAAATTGCTCAGCCCAGGCAACCAGTCCGTTGCCGCCGAGTAATAGCAGCGTGCCAATGATCGCAGTGGATATCCACTGTTTGCGGGTCGGCATGGATTGTCCTGCGCTGCGCTGCCAGATGACCAAAATTAAGCCTGAGATCAAGAACCGAACCCCGGCGTGAAAGAACGGAGGAATGGTCTCGATTGCAAATTTGATGCCCAAATACGTCGAACCCCAGACAATGTATAAAGCTATTAACGCCAACCAGATTTTAGATTTCATTTTTTTCCTTTTTTGATTATGTCATTGCGAGGGCGCTCTTGTTCTTTGCCCGAAGCAATCTTCAAGTTGATCTGGGATTGCTTCGTCGGCAAGAGCAAATGCCCTCCTCGCAATGACATCAGTTTTTTAGTAGGAGACTGCTTCGAGCGAAGCACTCGTAGCAACATATTCTCTCGCCAGCAATGCTTTCTTCTTTGCCACGCCGTACCGATAATTTCCAAACTCACCTGTCTTGCGAATCACCCGATGACATGGAACCAAGACCGCGATTGGGTTATGTCCAACGGCTGTGCCTACTGCGCGGACTGCGTTCGGGTTGCCGATCTGCGCGGCGATGTGTTCGTACGTGGTGACCGAGCCTGTTGGAATATTGAGCAAGGCTTCCCAAACTTTGATCTGGAAGTTGGTTCCGCGCAGGTGAAGGCTGAGCGGTGGGTTGAGTAGCGTTTGTTGCGTATCGAAACCCGTTGCTTGTTCGGAGGCAAAACCAGTTTCGTGGTCGGGAAAGATGCGGGCGATGAGTGGGGCGGTGGATGTGTAATCTTCGATCATCTGCGCCTGCTTCCAATCTGCGACCAGGTTGTCAATTGCGCTGCCTTCGCTGGTTTGGACAAAACTCAAATGGCAGATGCCGCGCTCGGTGCTGGCGATTAGACATTTTCCAAACGGCGTGAAATGCAGCCCGTAGCGGATGGTCAAGCCCGCGCCGCACGATTTGTATTCGCCGGGCGTCACTGCCTCAGTGTTGACAAAAAGATCATGCAAGCGTCCCAGACTCGAAAGTCCGACTTGATGCGTTGTTTCGAGTAGATTTTCGGAGCGGGCGAGCAATTCCTTGGCATGTTCCTTCGTCAGAAATTGCATGAAGCGCTTCGGGCTGATTCCCGCCCAGCGGGTGAATAGCCGCTGAAAGTGATACTCGCTCAAGCCGATGACGGCTGCGATTTCATCGAGTTCAGGCTGGCGCTGCACGTTGGCTTCGATGTATTGGATGGCTTGTTCAATAAGTTGATAATGTTCTGAAAGTTCGGTTGCAGATTCCATATTTATCTCCTTTGATGTTGGAGATTGTATTTGACGATCTTTGAATGGGCGACCCGTTTCTTGCTCATTTTCTTAAAAAAATAAACAGACATGTAAAAGACATGCCTGTTTCAATACCTAATCTGTTCCGCAGGTTTGGACAGAAGCAGGCTCGAGATGAATCCTGCTAAAAAAAGAACCCCGCTCATGCCGTGTATCACCAGGTTTTGAACCTGCTAGTGCAGGTGGGTCCCTACCTAGAAACGCCGCCTTGGCTCAGGCCTATCGCGTTATTCCTATTAAGTTAAGGACCCTTTTAATATGTATTGGCTCAAAACGTGAAGGCAATATCACGAACACAGCAGGGCTGACTGTTTTATACCATACTCAGCAATACAAGGGTAGTTAAAAATTAATCAACTCAAATGTCAGGTTTGAAGATTATCATTGCTTTTATAAAAAGATTGTGCTAACCTTTATTAGTTGAATCCAACCCTTTTAGATGGAGGAAGACATGGCAACAGTTCCAGGTATTGATGTTTCCTATTGGGATGCAGGCATTGATTGGCCCAAGGTTCGCGCAACAGGACAGCGTTTTGTTGTCGCCAAAGCCACTGAGGGCATCACTTATAAAGACCCCACATTTGATGACAATTGGTTTGGCGCAAAATCTGCAGGTCTCCTGCGCGGGGCGTATCACTTCTTCCGCTGTAATGTGGATGCGAAAAAGCAGGCGGATTATTTTATTGATTATGTGAAGACCGTAAAAGACAACGGCGAACTTCCGCCGGTGCTTGACCTCGAAACCCATGACGGCATGACAAAAGAAAAGATCGTGCCTGCGGTAAAAATCTGGCTCGACCGCGTGGAATCTGCATTTGGCAAAAAGCCCATCATCTATTCGGGTCAATACTTTTTGCAGGATTATCTGGTTGTGGCTGGCGGTGGACCTCCGACCTGGGCGAAGGATTATCCGCTTTGGCTGGCGCAATATCCCAACCAATATGTGGATGGCATGAAACCCTTTTTGCCGCGTGGCTGGTTCAACTGGACGATCTGGCAATACAGCGACAAAGGCAAGGTCAACGGAATTAACGCCTCTGTCGATATGAATATTTTCAATGGCACGCTGGAAGAGTTATATAAGTTTGCTGGCGCAAATATTCCCGATCAAAAGCCGAAAATCCATACCGTTGCAAAAGGCGACAGTTTTGAATCCATTGCGAATGCCTATGGCGTCACAGTCCGCGAACTGGTGATGGCGAATCCCCAACTGCTTAATACGGGCGATAAACTGACTGTGCCCGTGGCGATTGCAATTCCACAGGAAGACGCGTCCACTTCCACCCCGACAACTGGGTCAGGCGATTCTGATACATCTGCCAGCCCCAAGCGGACTTACACCGTGAAGTTGGGTGACAGCCTTTCAGCAATTGCAGTGAAACACAGCACGACAGTCGCCGCGATTGCAAGCGCGAATAATATAAAAAATATCAACAACATCAAAGTGGGGCAGGTGTTGGTAATACCGTAGAGAAATAGGGAATAGGGGATAGGAAATAGGGAATAGGAAAAAAAGACTCTGGGCGTTTGACCCTGAGTCTTTTTTACTACTCACTACTCACTACTCACTACTCACTATTCACTATTCACTTCTTACTTTCCCTATGGATACACCCTCTTGATCGTCCTTGGGAATGCAATCGCCTCGCGGATGTGCTCAATGCCGCAGATCCAGGAGGTGACGCGCTCGGTTCCCATGCCAAACCCTGAGTGGGGGACTGAGCCGTATTTGCGTAATTCCAAATACCATTTGAAGGCTTCTTCTGGCAGCTTTTGCGCGCGGATGCGGGACAGCAGCAGGTCGTGGTCGCTCATGCGTTCAGAGCCGCCGAAGATTTCGCCGTAGCCTTCGGGCGCGAGCAAGTCTACAGACTTGCAGACTTCGGGTCGCCCCGGCCACGGTTCCATGTAAAAGGCTTTGACCGCGCTTGGGTAGCCATAAACGAAGACAGGCGTTTCAAATTGGTTGGTGATAGCGGTTTCGTGCGGCGCGCCAAAGTCCATGCCCCATTCGAAGGCGAGTAATGCTTTCTTCTCAGGGTCAGTTTCTTTCTCGCGTAATTCGTCGATCATCTTGCCCGCGTCGTCATAGGAAATGCGCGGGAAGGGGGCGACGATCTTTTCCAGTTTGGAAATGTCACGCCCAAGGGATTTCAACTCAGGCATCCGGTCACGCAGGACGCGTTGAATGATGTGCGTCAGCATCTGCTCTTCGACTTCCATCAGCCCGTCCAGGTCGCAGAAAGCGATCTCAGGTTCGAGCATCCAAAACTCGGTCAGGTGGCGGCGTGTCTTTGATTTCTCTGCGCGGAAAGTAGGCCCAAAGCAATAGACTTTTCCGAATGAAAAGATATTCGCTTCGTTGTAGAGTTGACCTGTTTGCGCGAGATAGGCTTTGCCTTCGTCGAAGTATTCTGTTTCAAAGAGGGTGGTCGTGCCTTCGGCGGCGGCAGGCGTCAGAATGGGTGTGCTCATTTCGATGAAGCCGTTGGTGTCGAGCCATTCGCGGGTGGCAGCCATCACTGTCGCGCGGATGCGTAAAATTGCCCACTGACTTTGCATCCGAATCCACAGGTGACGGTTATCGAGCGCGAAGTCGGGTCCGTGGTCTTTGAGCGACATGGGGTAGTCGGGGTCGGCGGTTTGCACGACCTGCAAATCCTTGATGCCAACTTCGTATCCGCCGGGGATGCCGGGCGCGCGCTTGTCCTCACGCACCGAGCCTGTGATAATGACCGAGGATTCCTGCGGCAGGTGGGAAATCGTCTCGAAGAGTTCGGGTGTCAAGTCACCTTTGAAGGCAACGCATTGAATGAAGCCCGTCCCATCGCGCACGAGCAAAAATGACAATTTGCCCTTGTCAGTGCGGTTGTAGACCCAGCCTTTGAGGACGACGTCCTGTCCGATGTAATTTGAAATTTGTGAAACGCTGATATGGTCAGCCATGGAAATATCCTTTAGTAAGTTGATTTTGCCAATTATAGCAGATGGAGAGAGTGGATAATTAGATAATCAGACATCCGAAGTCTTCAAGACTTCGGATGTCTTGTCATTTGCCGCGCGGGCACTGCCAACTGCGCTGAGGATCACACCGCCGAGTACGACCAGTCCGCCAAAGAGGGCGTAGGTCCCCATCTTTTCGCCGAGGAACAGGAAAACCCAGACTGGATTCAAGACGGGTTCCAGCGTGCCGACAAGGTTCGCTTCCAAGGCGGGGATGTGTTTGATGCCAATGGTGAAAAACACGAACGCAAGTCCGAGTTGAAACAAGCCGAGGTAGGCGATGATTAGCCAGTTGGTGACTGTCCATGTTTCCTTGAGGACGAATGGGAAACAAAATATGGCTGTTGCAAGACTGGCAATGAGAAAGCTTTCCGCAGGTGTGCCATCCTTTTGTGCGCGAAAGGAAACGATCATGATGGCGGAGGTTAATCCGCTCAAAACCGCCAGGATGTTTCCGTAGAGACCGTCTGTGCTGAGTTTATCTCCGAAGAAAAGAAACATCCCAAGGAAGATGATGAACATCGAAAGCCAGTCCGTTCGGGAGGGCTTTTCGCGCAAGAACCAGTATCCCAACAGGACGACGTAAATCGGCGCAGTGTATTGCAGGAAAATAGCGTTGGCGGCTGTGGTCAACTTGGTGGAAGTAACGAACAGGAATTGGGTCAGTATGCAAGCGACCGCAGCCAGCACCTTCCAGCGTGTCCATTGGGTGGGGAGGCGGCGCAGGTAAACGAGAAATATCAGGCTCGCAAATATGCTGCGTCCGCCCAGAATTGCAAAGGGACTCCAGCTCAGGGACTTGACCAGCACTCCGCTGGTGCTCCATAAAATGGCGGCAAGCGCCAGAAAAAGAATCGCCTTGCGGCGTTCTGAAAGTGAATCCATTTATCCTCACAAGGTTTTTAGGGTTGAATGACTGATTATACTAACTTCCTTCTCCGTTCCCTTTCAGCAATTTTCAATATGAAAAAACAGTATCCACAGATTGCACAGATTGCACAGATTTAGCAGATTTTTCTTTTTCATCTGTGTAATCGGCGAAATCTGTGGATGAATAAAAGCCATACTGAGAATTGCTGATTCCCTTTGTAATGAGATTGCGACTTCTTTCTGTGAATGGCGTACATTATACTGTTGAGAAAATCATTCGCTTATTTGTAAAAGGAAACCCTATGACAAACCGATACAAAATACGTCAAAACCTGATCTCCATCGGAGATGATTTCTGGATCGAAAACGAGGAAGGCAAAAAAGTATTCAAGGTGGATGGCAAAGTGCTGCGCATCCGCAAGACGCTTGTCTTTGAAGATATGAAAGGCAAAAAACTGGTTCAGATCCAACAGCGTCTGCTGGCGATCAAAGACACAATGGTGGTCGAAGATGCGGACGGCAAAGACCTTGCTGTGATCAAAAAAGCGATCATCGCTCCGCTGCGCGATAAATGGGATGTCAATATCAAGAATGGACCTGACCTTGATGTGCAGGGCAATATCTTCGACCATGAATATTCGATCAAACAGGGGTGGAATAAGGTCGCTGAAATCTCCAAGAAATGGTTTAGTCTGACGGATACCTACGGCGTGGAAATTGACGAGGGTCAGAACGATATCCTCATTTTGGCGATTGCAGTTGCCGTTGATATGATGGCGCACGGCGATGATGATAAAAAAAGAAAAGATAAGAAGGACAAAAAAGAAAAGTAAATAAACAAAAAGAGTCTCACACTGAGACTCTTTTTGTTTTGGAAAGTTACTTCCTTCTCGCTTCCAGCGCCTTGACCAGCAACTCCTTCGCCACATTCGGGTCGGCTTTGCCTTTGGTGGCGCGGGCGACTTGCCCCATGAGCCATTGGACGATGGTCTCTTTGCCAGCGAGGAATTGTTCCACTTCTTTCGGGTTGTCGTTTAAAACTTTTTCGATGGCTTCCTGAATGAAGCCCGTATCTGAAACCTGCGCGAGATTTTTCTCTTTGACAATTTGCGCGGGGTCGCCGCCGTTCTTGAGCATTTCGTTGAGCACGACCTTGCCTGAATTGCCGCTGATGGTTTTATCGGTCACCATGTCGATCAGTTGCGCGAATTGGGCCGCAGATAACATAATGCCTTCCAAGGTTAATCCAGAGTCGTTCATGTAACGCATAAACTCACCCGCGATCCACGAGTGGATTATCTTTGCGGGGCTCTTGGATTTTGAAACGACCGCTTCAAAATAATCCGCGAGCGATATTTCAGAGGTGAGCAGAATGGCTTCCTATCGTTTCAATTCATATTGTTTTATGAAACGCTGAGTTTTTGCATCAGGTAATTCAGGGATTTGACTCTTGATCGAGTCGATCCACGTGCGGTCAAGTTGCAGGGGAGGTAGGTCTGGTTCGGGGAAGTAGCGATAATCGTGCGCGTCTTCCTTGCCGCGCTGTGAAACGGTCACGCCGCGTGCTTCGTCCCAGCCCAGGGTTTCCTGCACAACTTCGCCGCCGTTTTCATAGACTTTGATTTGACGTTCGATCTCATACGCGGATGCACGAGTCAGCGCGCGGAAACTGTTGAGATTCTTGATCTCGGTTCTTGTCCTAAACTCGGAACTGCCACTCGGTCTGACGGAGACATTCGCCTCGAAGCGCAGTACACCCTTTTCCATATCTCCAGAGTTGACTCCAAGATAGCGCAGAATGGCGCGGATTTTGGTCGCGTACGAAAGCGCGGCTTCCACGGTTCGCATATCTGGCTCGGAGACGATTTCGAGCAGTGGCACGCCCGCGCGGTTGAAATCCACGAGGGCGTAATTTTTTTCGTGAGCTAACTTGGCGGTATCTTCTTCCAGGTGAACACGGCGGACGACAACCCTCATCCCCAGCCCTTCCCCCGCAAGGGGAAGGGAGTCGTTCCCCTCTCCTTTTGGGAGAGGGG
>CAMCQT010000087.1 GCA_945877125.1 Candidatus Brevifilum fermentans
CTAGAGTGAACTCTGTAGCCTTCAGCCCCGACGGGAAATATGTGGCATCTGGAAGTCTGGATAATACCGCGCGTGTCTGGGAAGCAATGACAGGAAAAGAAATTGCCCGCATGACCTATGATGCCGTGGTATACACTGTCGCCTTCAGCCCAGACGGGAAATATGTGGTCTCAGGAGGATGCGACCGGGTTGATAAAGACAATAAGTGCATTGAAGGTACAGCGCGTATTTGGGAAACCCAAACAGGCAACGAAATTGCCCGCATGACCCATGATGGCACGGTGACATCTGTCGCCTTCAGCCCGGATGGGAAATATGTTATTTCGGGTGGTTCTGACAAGACCGTCCGTGTATGGGAGGCAAGCACAGGCGCGGAAATTTCCCGCATGGTACATGATGATAAGGTGTATTTTATCGCTTTCAGCCCCGATGGAAAATATGTGGTCTCTGGAAGTTATGACAAGACCGCCCGCGTGTGGGAGACAGGCACAGGTAAAGAAATTGCCCGCATGACCCATGATGGAACGGTCGCGTCTGTTGCCTTCAGCCCCGATGGGAAATATGTGGCATCTGGAAGTCTGGATAATACCGCGCGTGTCTGGGAAGCAATGACAGGTAAAGAAATCGCCCGCATGACCCATGATGCTGGGGTATACACTGTCGCCTTTAGTCCAGACGGGAAAAATGTGGTTTCGGGAGGCCGTGACAATACCGCGCGTGTCTGGGAAGCAATGACAGGAATGGAAATTGTCCGCATGAGCCATGATAATTGGGTGGAATCTGTCGCCTTCAGCCCGGATGGGAAATACGTGCTCTTGGGATGTTATGACAAGACCGCCCGTGTGTGGGAGGTGAGCACAGGCTGGGAAATTGCCCGCATGACCCATGACGACACGTTTTTTCTCCCTGTCGCCTTCAGCCCCGATGGAAAATATGTGGTTTCGGGCAGCGCAGACAAGACCGTTCGCGTGTGGGAGGCAAGAACAGACAACGAAAGTGTTCGCATGACCCATGATGGCGGGGTGAATTTTGTCGCCTTCAGCCCGGATACCCCTTCGGGCACAGGTGGGAAATCTGTGATTTCGGGCAGCGCTGACAAGACCGCCCGTGCATGGGAAGCGATGACAGGCAAAGAAATCGTCCGCATAACCCATGATGCGGATGTGTCATCTGTCGCATTCAGTCCCGATGAGAGATATGCAGTCTCGGGAAGTCGGGACAAGACCGTCCGCGTGTGGGAGGCAAATACTGGGAAAGAAATTGCCCGTATGACTCATGATGATGTGGTCTATCGCGTCGCCTTCAGTCCGGACGGGAAATATGTGGTCTCGGGAAGTGAAGATGGCACAGCCCGCGTCTGGGAGACAGGCACAGGAAAAGAAATTGCCCGCATGACCCATGATGCTACGGTGTGGACTGTCGCCTTTAGTCCCGATGGAAAATATGTGGTCTCGGGAAGTGGCGATGGAGCCGCCCGCGTGTGGGAGGCAGACACAGGCAAGGAAATTGCCCGCATGACTCATAAGGATGAGTTGGTGACCTCTGCTGCCTTCAACTCCGATGGGAAATATGTGGTCTCGGGAAGCGGGAACATTGTGTCTTTGGGAAAAAAGGGTGGCAGTGCCCGTGTCTGGGAGGCAAGCACAGGCAAAGAAATTGCCCGCATGACTTATGATGATGCGGTGGAATCTGTCGCCTTCAGCCCCGACGGGAAATATGTAGTTTCGGGAGGAGACTATACCGCCCAGGTCTGGGAAGCAGGCACGGGCATGGAAATTGCCCGTATGACCCATAGTGATTATGTCAGTTCTGTCGCCTTCAGCCCCGATGGAAAGTATGCGGTTTCGGGAAGTAAGGATGGCACCGCCCGCGTGTGGGAGGCAGGCACAGGCATAGAAATTGCCCGTATGCCCCATAGCTATTATGTAAATTCTGTCGCCTTCAGCCCCGACGGGAAGTATGTGATTTCGGGCAGTTCTGATGCCACTGCCCGCGTGTGGGTATGGCAGCCAAAAGATTTAATTGCCAATGCCTGCGTGAATCTACCGCGCAACCTCAATCGTGAAGAATGGGCTCAATATATTGGCGATCTTTTGCTGTATCAGGCGGTGTGTCCCAATTTGCCGGTTGAACCTTAATCCACCCCTTAACCATCCACCTCACTTGCCACTCCATTGCTGGCGATAAGTATGCGGAGAGACACCAACCCGCCTGTCGCGCTGGAAAAGGCGAAGTTCGATAAATCGGAAGATGAAAAACAAAATCTCCCACAGGATATTCCTGTGGGAGATTTTGTTCACCGCTTCGGGTAAGCGGCGCCGAACTGTGTCGGGGTGAGAGGATTTGAACCTCCGACCTCACGGACCCGAACCGTGCGCTCTACCGGTCTGAGCCACACCCCGGACGGAGTGCATTATACCATCATGATTTGATTTGGCAGGGTGAAAATGCCAGTTGATTATGATATGCCAAAACTCACCTGATTCGGATTTACCAACAACATAGGCACATGCAAATTAAAATGCGGCAGACTTGGGTTAATGATATCGGCATCATAGATAGACATCCAGGATGCGCGCATCACGTCAAGGCTTGTAGCAACATCGGTCTGGGTTGAAATACGTATTTTGCCTTTAAGTGAAAAAGAACCGATCATTACATCCAGCAATTGCATCATACGATTCGCTTCACCAGCATCGTAATCCAGCGGATCTTGAGCAGGCGGCACAAGATGAAAAGCCGCCACTTGTAATATGGGCACAAACATCTCAGAAAATGAAAAAGTCCTTGGCGCGGCACCGAAAAAAGAAATGACCTGCGCCTTATAAAGATGAATATAATTCGGAACACCTTGTGTACGAAGCCAGATACTCACGCGCGCATTCTCTTTTGCTACGATCTCCCCGCGCACCAACATATTATTGGTATACGCCATTACCATTGCGATCTTTTCATCAACTGCAAGTTCTTTCATGTTTTGCTCCTATACCACAACCTTATTTTTTACATATTTCAACACATGGAAGCTTTAAAATTTTGTAAAAGCAATAATAACAACTAAATTATACAACACCCTTCCACGCGCCCGCATGAACGTTTATACTCTACTCATCACTTTTTTGATATGACACTTGACATGACCAAGATAAAACTCTGGAACATCCCGCCTCTCATCTCACCCGAAGCTGATTCTGCTTTATCGAAATTCCCCCCCATCCTGAGACAGATCCTTTATAACCGCGGATACTCGACCGATGCCGAGGCGCGCGCATATCTTAACGCCAAACCCGATTTCGATACCGACCCATTTCAAATGACTGGCATGCGTGAAGCCGTTGACCGAATCCAGATTGCCATTCAAAACAACGAACCCATCGCAATTTACGGTGATTACGATGTAGACGGAGTCACTTCTACCGCGTTGCTTGTGGAAACATTAACGCATCTCAACGCCAATGTGCGCGGATACATCCCAAATCGTTTTGAAGAAGGCTACGGACTCAACAACGAAGCGATGGATAAACTCAAAGCAGAGGGCGTTCAACTGGTCATTAGTGTGGACTGCGGCATTCGCTCGCCCAATGAAGCGCTTCATTGCCGCACCCTTGGGCTGGATCTGATTATCAGCGACCATCACCACCCTGCTGAAGGCGACCTGCCCGCCGCGCTCGCGGTTATCAATCCCAAACAGCACAGTGACCAATATCCCGATAAAGACCTGGCTGGCGTGGGCATTGCCTACAAAATCGCCGAAGCGCTCCTCAGCTTGCATCCCGCAGCCTTCAGCCTTGATTCTTTGCTCGACCTGGTAGCCTTGGGCACTGTCGCAGACCTTGCGCCGCTGGTGGGCGAAAATCGTTTTCTGGTTCGCCGTGGACTCAGGCAAATGAAACAAACCATGCGGCAGGGATTATTTTCACTTGCCGCGGTATCTGATGTGAAACTGGAAAAAGTGAACGCGGGCAATATTGGTTTTTCATTGGGCCCGCGATTGAATGCGGCCGGCAGATTAAAAGAAGCGCTCGCCGCGTATGAGTTGCTCATTACAAAAGATGCCTCGCGCGCAGGGCAACTGGCACAGGAACTTAATATCCAAAACCGCGAACGGCAGAGCATTACACGCGAGATGCAAACGCAGGCAGAAGCCATGGCCCTTGCGGACGACCCCAAGGCATTCCTGCTTTTTGCGGCACATGAAGATTTCAACTCAGGCGTTATCGGACTTGCCGCTTCACGCCTGACAGATACCTATTACCGCCCCGCGATTGTCGCATCTAAAGGTGAAGAAGAAACGCGCGGATCGTGTCGTTCAATCCCAGAGTTCCACATCACCGATGCGTTGGACAAATGCGCTGACTTGCTAGTGCGGCACGGAGGTCACGCGGCGGCGGCGGGATTCACTGTCAGAAATGAGAATTTGCCGGCATTGGTGGCGAAGCTAAAAGCCATCGCGGCAGACCAACTGTCAGAAACAGACCCCAAACCCACAGTTACGGCAGATGCGGAAGTCTCTCTTGTCGATATCCGCCCAGACTTATTCGAAAAATGTTTGAGGTATCTCGAACCCACCGGGTATGGAAATCCACATGCAGCTTTTGTGGCGCGTAATATTAAAGTCAAAAATTCGCGCACCATCGGCGCGGATTCAAAGCATTTGAAATTATCGCTTGAAGATGAGGGTGGTTTTATTCACGACGCCATTGGGTTCAGGCTGGGCGAGTGGCAAAAAAATATGCCGCCGCGCGTCGATATTTTATTCACGTATGAAGTGAATGAATATAACGGGCGCATTGGGTATCAATTAAATTTGAAGGATTTGAAGGCAGCGGGTGCGGTGAATTAATTTTGTCAGCGGTGTATTACAAAACGACCCGCAGGTTTTTCAACCTGCGGGTCGTTTTGTATCTTTATCCTTTTTGCACAGGCAATTTTGCATGACGCCATGCAACCATGCCGCCTTTCATATCAAACACGGTGTAGCCTTCCTTTGCCAGAGTCCTTGCGGCAGAACTGCTGCGACTGCCCGTAGCACACACACAAACGATCTCACGCCCCTGCGGTAGTTCTTTCATGCGTTTGTGAAGCTCGCCAAGCGGAATCAACTTGGCGCCGGTAATGCGCATTTGCCGAAATTCTTCGGGCTGACGAACGTCCAACACCAACGGGTGTTTTCCAAATTTTAGTTTTTCACTTAATTCAACTGCGCTAAGCGCAGGCACGGCGGGACCAAACAAACCAGATAAGAAACCCATTACTATTTTTCTCCAATTACTTTTGATTTTTTCAAAGATAGAACTTGCATCGAATATTCTGCTTCTTCCAATTTTACTATGGCAGCATAACAACAGGCAAACTTGCAATTTTTACTACGGGCCCCAACGCGGCTGATAATCGCAATAATCATTATCTGTCAGGCGGCGCAAGTCTGTGCCATCCACACGCATGACGTAAATCTCGCATCCGTTTTCATCGCCGTAGTGATCAAAATACGAAGTGAAGGTCACCCACTGACCATCGGGTGAAAAGGATGCGCCCCGTGAATTTCCACCTGCGGGAGAGATCACGTGCGCGTTGGAGCCGTCAACATTCATGAGATAGACTTCGTGATGCCAAGGCTCGCCAGAATATGTGACGATAAATTGCCCGTCTGGTGACCAGTCGCTTCGCCCGCGGACGGCAGGCAGGTTACTAACCCGGTGCATTTGCTTCCCGTTGGTACGCATGCGAAACAACTGAATCGGTCCATCCACATCGGAGGCGAACAAAACATACTCCCCATCTGGTGACCAGGTTGGGTCCCAGCCTACGACGCGTGAAATTTTATCGGCATTTTTACCGTCACGGTCCATCATCCAGACCACGTTTTTGTCGGTGTTGGCTGACCAGTTCTTAAAGACAATGTGCTTGCCATCTGGCGAAATCTCTGGCGCGTTGAGGTTGCCAAGTTTGTTCGTGAGTTGGACAACGTCTCCAGTTGCAAGATTCATTTCATAAATTTCGTAAATATTCGCCTGGAGAAAAGCGGCGTAGACCACGCTCTTTCCATCGGGAGATAAAGATGGATAATAATGCTGTCTGTCGCCATCTGTTGTGAGGCGGCGGAAACCTGTCCCATCGGCGTTGATGATGCAGATCTGGTTGCTGGCTTGCGTTTTAAATATCTGACAGGTGAAAACGATCTGTCCCTTTAGCTGTTCCGCAGACAAGGAAGCTGCCGCCACGACCGTGGCTTGACCAGGCGTGGACGGAACGGGGGTGGATAAAATGGAAGAGAATGTGGGTGTTGATACAGGCGTAGTTCCACCAGACGGGTTTGCTGACAGCGGCGTAGATGCCGATAGTGTGGCAAACAAGTCTGAGGCTGGGGTGGGTGCGGATGTCCCCATATTACAGGCAAGGAGCATCAGAAGAAGAAATCCGCTCCAGAGATATATTTTTTTATTCATTTTTATATTTCTCGCTAACGTGTGTGATGTAAAACCTTGCGTTTATTATACAACCGTAAAGAATTAAGCAGAACCGTCCCGCAGATTTTTTCAAACTTGCGGGACGGGTTGTGTCAATTTGAGGTGAAAGATTTTAGCGTTCGGCTTGCAAAAAATCCCAGCCGCTTTTTTCAAAATACATGGTTAGCAATTTGTTGCGTTCGGTCTCGGTCATGTAACGCGGACGAGCGTAATCTGTGAGGCGCGCGGTGATCAACTCCACGCCGAGGTAGCGACCATCATAAAAGACGTGGCGGTCAATAAATTCGTTTTCGGTCAGGTGCGGTCCCCGTTTTGCGATCTGATCGAAGAACAGGTTGCCCAATCCATAATGGATAAACGCGCCGTTATAGAATTCCATCACCTGCGGCACATGTGCCTGACTGCCGCTGACGATCACCGCGCCTGCATCAGCCATTCTACGAAAATCGATCATCTGCTGCGGACGGGCTTCGGGGGTATCAAACTCGTGATATTGATATGTGGAGATCGGCATATATCCCTGAGAACGATAATATGTAATTTCCTTGGTCATGTAATCAAAATCACAGGGTACTGCGCCCGGTATGGTGTCTGTTGCGCTGGCGTAGATGGTCTTGTAATTACAGCCAATGAACATGATCTTGTTGCCGTTGACTTCCATCAATAACGGCTTGCGACCATCTTCGACGTTGTAGCCGCCGCCGTAATAGGCAAGATTATTTTTCTTGTAAATATCAAGCGTCTCATACATGGCGGTCGCCTGATAATCGGCGAAATGATCGCCGGAAAGTTCCATGACATCTGTGCCCATGTCGGTAATCAGGTCCATGTAGCGCGGCGCGCTGCAAAATACCTGTAGCTTCTGATTCGGGTCAGGCTGTGGACAGCCCGTAAAAAATGGAACTTCGTTGTTGATGTGGGTAATATCGGCTTCGCGCATCATATCGCGGATCACTTCGCCCGGGTACAAAACGCCTTTTGTATTCATGGTCTTTGCCGTCGCGCGTACCATTGCGGTGACTCCGGTCATGATGACTGTTGTTAATTTATTTGGGTCGCGGTTTTGGAATGAGAAATCCAGTCCGCTGGGAACCTGGCAGGGATTGGCGCACATCAGGCGATAATTGACGGTCAGCGGGTAGACGATCGGGTCAAATTTTTTCTGGATCGGGGATTGACCGTCGATCATTAATACTTTCCACTTGGGTTCGATCTGTTCAAATGGAATGATGGCCCATGCGGGCATTTGATTCCACGCGGTTTCGAGTAATTGGTCTGCGGGGACAACCTGCACCGCTCCATCCGCAGGGTCACCCCACAGCGCGGTGAATGTCTTCAGCGTAGATTCTTCCATCAGAAGCGGAATCCCAGCAAAGGGGCCAAAAGAAGATCCGCTCCACACAGCGAGCAATTCCTGCGATGCAACGTTATCGATCAAAGTTGGGAAGGGTGCAACGAGCGCATACGTCCAGGTGGAAACGTGCATCGCGCCTTCGGCAGTCTGCGCCACGTCAATGTATAAATTGGCAGAGGCTTGTTCGGTTGCCAAGATTTGAAATCCCCAACTTTGAAATTTTTCACGCAGAATCAACGGCGTGGCGGGGCTTGCCCAAACCTGTGCCGCGTTCAACACAACCGGAGTTGGCACAGCGGTGGGAGGCATGGGCGTGATGGTTGGCGCAAGCGTTGGGATATGAACAACAGTAGCCGAGGCGCTTGGCGCAATAAAAGTAGGCGGCGGCGGAGGCGCGCCCCACAAGGAAGGCTGACATGCAGCCAGAGAAAGGAGGCTAATTAAAAGAAAACCAAAACGCGTGATCTTGTGTCGGCGTCGCGTTAATTTATGTGAGTAGAGAAAAGTCATTTTAGGCGCGAGGGTATATATAAAATAATTTTCGATGTGGCCAAAAATAAAAATGCGGGGCGTCTTCATGCCTCGCATTATATGAAGGTTGTACTGTTTGATTCAAAATAACTTCAATACAGTTTTTTAATTATGAAGCTGCAACGAATGAAAATTTATTAAGTGAAAAACTTTTTAGCGCGTCTTCGTCAATGGTCATGCCAAGCCCTGCGCCGCGCGGAACATCAATGGTTGAATCTGAATTCAACACAAAACGTTCATTGGTAATATCACGCGCATAATAACGATCTGACGCAGAAATATCGCCGGGCAAAATAAAGTTTGGCAATGCAGCCAAAGCCACGTTGGATGCACGCCCAATGCCCGTCTCCAACATGCCACCGCACCAAACAGGCATGGACGCCGCCCGGCAAAGATCATGCACCATCACGCCCTGACTCAACCCGCCGAGCCTGCCCGCTTTGATGTTGATGACACGGCAGGCATTCATTTCAATTGCATAACGTGCGTGACGCGGCGAGACAATACTTTCATCGAGGCAGATCGGTGTTTCAAATTGTTGCTGCAATTTATGATGATCCCAAATATCATCTTCAAATAAAGGTTGTTCGATCAACAATAAATTCAGTTTATCAAGCGGCTTGAGTATTTCCACATCGTCCAGCGAATATGCAGAATTTGCATCCACTTGCAAACGCAGGTTTGGAAATTCCTTGCGAACAGCGGACGCATCTTCGACATCTCTGCCCGGCTTGATCTTGATCTTGACCCGCGCATAGCCTTGCGCGACATAGTCCGCCACGCTTCGCACCAAGCCTTGAGCTGATTCCTGAATCCCGATCGAGACTCCCACCTCAACTTTTTGGCGCACGCCGCCCAACATTTCGCTCAGAGATTTTCCGGCGCGCTTGCCAAGCAAATCCCACAACGCCATTTCCACGCCAGCCTTCGCAAGATAATGTCCACGAATACCCGAAACAAGCAAATGAAAATCTGCGGCGTCTTTCACATCCCGACCCAACATCAAAGGGATGACAAAGTCTTTGAGAATATGAATCACTGTGCCGGTGGTTTCGTAGTTATAGCCCGGGTCACGCGTGGCCACACATTCGCCGTAGCCCGTAAGCCCCTCAGATTTGATTTCCACCAAAACACATTCGCGGTCTGTCTCACGCCCAAAGGATGTTTCAAACGGCGAAACAAGCGGCATACTTAAATGATGAAGCGTAATTGAATCTATTTTCATGGGTCACCAAATGGATAAACTTGTAAACGGATTTTGTCACGGATTCACGGATAGAAACGGAAATTTCCGCTTAAGTCTGCGATAGGGTTTGTTTACGAGGAATCAACCTTTACGTCTGCCTGCTCGTCACCCATTTTCAAACCGCGCAAAGCGTCATCGAGACTGGTGGATTCCAAACGCATGCCGGGCGCAGGTGTGCCGCAATACGGGCAGATATTCCACGGAAGTTCCATAAATTTGGCGCAATTGTGACAGGACTTCTTTAACTTGGTGTGGCAATTTGGGCAAATCTGCCAGTCCTCTTTTACACGCCGTTCACAACCCGGGCAAAGCGGAAGGTCTTCCAGCGCTTGAAGCAGGGCTTCCTCTTCCAAGGTGCGCTGATATTCCTCTTCCAACGTGCGCGGCGGGCGCAGAATGAGATACACCAGCACGCCGGGTAAGTTCAAGACTGCCACGAGTAAGGCGGCAAGCGTTTGAACCAACGGGTCACGTGCGCGCGCGCGAATATCGCGATAGGTCCACACGACCAGACTGATCCACAACGCGGCAAGAAATGCGCCGCCAAACGCGGTCAGCACGAGTGTTAAACTGCTTAGAAAAACTGGGTCAAAGGTCATTAGAAACTCCGGGGCTACCCTCACCCTAACCCTCTCCCAAAAAGGGAGAGGGAACTTATGAGAGTGATTTATTTTAATCCATTATCCCATGCAACGCAGCGCTTAGGGAGTCAGCAATTCTCAATACGAAAAAACATTATCCAAAGATTGCACAGATTTAGCAGATTTTTCTTTTTAATTTGTGTAATCGGCAAAATCTGTGGATGAATAAAAGTCATACTGAGAATTGCTGTTACGGAGTTTGGAAAACAAAACGCCAATTTGCCCCATCCTGAGTGTGGGTGGAGTTGACTCCCATGACTTCATAGAACGTGTTGCCAGGGCGCAGATAAATAGGATTCCCAGTCAACGTAGTGAGCAGAAGAGGTTGGTCTTCATCTGTGCGATTCCAAATGGCGGGGGTTGCCACTCCGTCGCGGAATACGTACGCATTGCCAGAGGCGATCAAATCAATGTGATAAACCTCGTCGTGCGCGTCGTATTGGTTTTCAAAAGTATACGGCACGAACAACATGACCACATTACTCGTTGTCACGGGCAGTCCTGTCTGCGCGTCTGAAAGTGGAGCGTACGCGGCGGGCTTATTACCGACCAGATCATTGGCTTCCTGGTAGCGAAAGTATTTATGTGTGGCGGCATCATAGTCCCAATAGTGATAGCTGTATTTTGAAAAAGAAGAATAAATACGAGTAGCATCCAAGACAGCGCCTTGTGCAACCTGCTCCGTGAAAAATCCGCCGCGCAGCGCAGGCTTGGAATTATCAATGCCTCTCTTTAGCGCACACGCCGCCCACTTGGTTGTATTAAAGAAGGCATTATTATAACTATCGCGTCTTTCCGGTCCAACCTCGATGGGCGGACATGTACTTTGATGGCTATATGCCACTACAAGAAAATCGCTCAAGGTGCTTTTCGTTAAATATGAAAGTTCGCGCGGGTCGGCGCCTTTGAATACGAGGAAGGCATTGTACATGCGCGCAACATGCTCATCAAAATAGCGTCCTGAACGCACCGGACCAACCATCGGCGAGTCATTTCCGTACAGCACAGCGATAAAGCGCGTATCGCCCCATTCGATGTAATATTCGTAGACCACATCCGCCAGAGTCAGCCCAGACTGCGGACGGATGTAATCTGGCGAGTTGGCTACTTTGATGACCATCGGTCTGCGTTCAAGCAGAGATGGGTCGCTGACCGGCAGCCCTGTGAGCGGATTATTGGTATTGAGCAGGCTAAAATCTGGCAGTTCTCCGTTCGGCGTGGGGATGACCATCACGGGTGTGGGCAGATTTTCAACTAGAACATATTTTGTTGGATAAGGCGTGTAGGTCGGCTCAACTTGCGGGGTCATTGGCTTGAGCGACGGATTGACTGGAGTGTTGGGTTGGGGTTGAAAAGGTGTCAGCGTAGGGGTAACTGGCAGAATAACCGCATCAGGAATCAGGTTGGGCGAAGCGGCGCAAGAGGCAATTAGCGAAGCGGTCAAAATCCAAAATATGCTCTTTAATCCAATAGGGTAGTGCTGTCGAAAAGTCATGCGGGTGATTGTACCAAAAGCAAAAAGCCAAAGAGACACGGCAATAAAACTGATACAATTGTTTTTCCCATGTTGATCTTAATCTCTTGTTCACTTCTTTTTATAACCACGCTGGCCTTGATGGTGCTGCAAGTGACCCAGCCAAACGCGCGGTACGCATGGCTCGTGGCGGTTGGCGGCTCCCTGCTGGCGCTGATTAGCGTCTTCATGTGGCTGGCGCAAGCGCCGTTTGACATGACCCTGCCTGCCTGGCAGCCGCAAACCGTATTTATAAATCCGATCCAATTTCGTGCTGATAAACTTTCGTGGCCGTTTGCGTTGAGCATTACCGCGCTCACCTTGACCATCCTGCTGACAGCCATCACCCGTTCTGCCATCACAAATTCTTTTACGTGGGCAGGCACGCTTGCGCTCGGCGGAATTGGACTTTTGGCGGTGACGGCCAACAATCCGCTGACTTTATTATTGGTGTGGGGTGCGCTGGATATTACAGAACTCATGACACAATTGCGGGCAGTGGACGGGCCGGCAAACAATGAAAAAGTTGTGATTTCTTTTTCAACGCGCGCGCTTGGCATTGGTTTATTGCTATGGGCAAATATTGTCAGTATTGCCCAGGGAAATACATTTGATTTTCAATCCATTGCGCCGGCTTCCGGTTTATATCTTGTAGCCGCCGCCGGTTTGCGCCTGGGCGTGCTGCCCTTGCATTTGCCGTACGCATCTGAATCCACAATGAGGCGCGGCATCGGCACATCGCTCCGCTTGGTTTCGGCGGTATCAAGCCTCGTATTATTGGCGCATATTCCCGTTGGAAGTTTGACCTCCGCCCTCACCCCATTTTTACTCGGACTTGCAATCGTTGCCGCGCTTTACGGCGGCTGGATGTGGCTGCGCGCCCCTGACGAATTAACCGGCCGCCCCTACTGGGTTATCAGCCTGGCCGCGCTTTCGGTCATCTCTGCGCTCAGCGGAAGTCCGCTTGGCGCGGTGGCTTGGGGCTGTGCGCTGATTCTTGTGGGCGGTGCACTTTTTCTGGCATCGGTTCAACAAGTTTGGCTAAACCGCGCACTGCTCATCGGCGTGTGGAGTCTTTCATCTTTGCCTTTTTCCCTGACCGCCAGCGCATGGCTTGGCAGTTTGGGTTTCTTCATTCCTTTTGTGATCGTGGCGCAAGCCCTCGTGATGGCTGGATTTGTGCGCCACGCGCTCCGTTCCGCTGGGCGCACGTCGCTTGAATCTCAACCCGGCTGGGCAAATAAAATTTATCCAACTGGAATTATTTTACTGATCGTATTTCAACTTTTACTTGGCTTAACCGGCTGGGATGGAGCAAGTCAAATCGGCGCGTGGCTGCAAGCCCTGCTCACCTCACTCCTCGCCTTTGGGCTGGTCTGGGCTACCCCCCGTTTTCGCGTCCTCAACCCCATCCGCGCACATTGGGTAAGTCCGGCAATGTCAGGCGTAACCACCATTTACAGCAGCCTATGGGTCATCTATCGTATGCTCGGAAGAGTCAGCCAGTCCATCACCGTCACCCTCGAAGGAGAAGGCGGCATCATGTGGACGTTGCTCTTTTTGGTGCTCTTCATTTCATTAATGACATAAGGGATTCCATAAATGGCAATCGAAATCGTTTCGTGGATCGCAGTGGGAATCATGCTGGCAACATCCACTGTCCTATTAATTAGCCGCGATTGGCGCATGAGCATCGGCGCGCTGGCAGTGCAATACGTAGCCGCCTTCTGGCTGGTGACTCGTCACCTGCCCTTTGTGATGGGATCTGCCAAACTGATCACCGGCTGGATGGTGGTCGCTGCGCTCGGAATGACGCGCCTCGGACTCCCCTCAGCAGGAGATGAAAAAGAATCAGCATTTCTGCCCCGTGGGCGATGGTTCCGCGTGACGCTCATGTTCGTTGTCGTATTTGTGACCGCGGGCGCAACGCCGCGCATAGAATCAGCCATCCCCGGGCTGAGTTGGCAAGTCATCGCCGGAAGCCTGCTCTTAATCGGCGCGGGAGTTGCCCATCTCGGCATGACCTCTGACACGTTAAATGTAATCTTCGGCTTGCTCACCGTCCTGACCGGTTTTGAAATCTTGTACGCGGCAATCGAAAGTTCCATCCTTGTCACAGGGTTGCTGGCGGTCACAAATTTAGGGCTGGGCATCGCCGGCTCCTATCTGCTGATCGCGGGAACTTCTCCAGTTGAAGAAATAGAGGACGAAGCATGAGCGCCCCCCTGATCTGGATATTAATTCCATTCGTTGTTGGATTTTCAATTTTATTTTTTTTACACCAACGCTTCGCCCCGCTGATCGCAGGCGCCGTATCTGCGATCCTGGCGTTGATTGCGTTGATCTTCCCGATAGACACTGCACTCCTGCTTGGCTCGATCTCCATAAAAATTTCGGCATCCATTCAATTCTTTGGGCGCAGCTTTGCGCTCAACACCGCAGACGGCCCGCTGATCGCCATCATCTACGGGTTGGCCGCAATGTGGTTCTTTGGCACAGAAGCATCCGGCACAGCCAATCGTTTTGTTTCGCTGGGATTAATGATCGTGGCGCTCTTGACCGCTTCAATTGCGGTAGAGCCTTTCCTATTTGCCGCGCTTCTGCTCGATATGGCGGCGATGTTGGCCATCCCGTTGCTGGTTCCTATCTATCAAAAACCTGGGCGCGGTGTGATCCGTTTTCTCACATACCAAACGCTTGCCATGCCGTTCATCCTTTTTTCAGGATGGATGCTGGCAGGCGTTGAAGCCAGTCCAGGCGATGTTGGCTCAACCCTGCAAGCCGGCACAATCCTCGGGCTGGGATTTGCCTTCCTGTTGGGCGTTTTTCCGCTCTACAACTGGATTCCCATGTTGATGGAAGAAGCCTCGCCCTACGTGACGGGCTTCCTGCTTTGGGCGCTGCCTACCTTCACGATCATCTTTGCGCTCGGCTTTTTAGACCGCTACACCTGGCTGCGGACTTCCCCGCAGATTTCAAACGCCATTCAATTTGCAGGGGTTTTCATGGTTGCCAGCGGCGGACTTTTTGCATCGCAACAAAAGCACATCGGACGGATCATGGGCTATGCGGCAATCGTTGAAACGGGCTTGCTCATTCTGGCAATGGGATTGAAATCAACAGAGGTTGTAAATATTACATTCCTGCTGCTCATCCCGCGCGGTTTGGAGTTGGCGGTCTGGGCGCTGGCGCTTTCCATCATAAAACGCAAGGCTTATTCTTTGCGTTTTAGCGAAATTCAAGGAATGGCACGCAGTTATCCCGTAGCCGTTGCCGCGCTCATTCTGGCACATCTTTCGATGACCGGCTTTCCATTGCTGGCAGGTTTTCCGTCACGGTTGGCGCTCTGGCAGGAACTGGCAAGGCAATCGCTTGCAACGTCCTTCTGGGTATTTGTTGGCTTGCTCGGTCTGCTGATCGCAGTCGCTCGTACGCTGGCGGTGTTTGTGATGGCAGACGAGAAAAAAGCCTGGGAGTGGAACGAATCCTGGGTGCAAACGACCATGCTCGGGCTGGGCGTGATCGGGCTTTTCATCCTGGGTATGTTCCCACAAACCCTCCAGCCTTTTATCAGCAAACTGCCCACTTTGTTCGAGCATCTCGGTCAATAAAGACGTACAGCGCGCGTGCTATAATTTAATCTATTATTTCCCTACAAATATCGGAGAACAACATGGAATTTGAACAGATCATCAAACGACTCGACTGGTTGGAAAAGCTGCAACGCGAAAACAAAGATTCTGTTTTAGCGTTGAGTGAGCGTTTGAATTCCTTTGAAACCTCGGTCAATGTGGTTTCCAAACAAATCAAAACCTTGAGCAAGCAGGTTACTGAACTCACACCCATCACCAAACGCGTGGATCAGTACGAAACGATGCTGACCAAGCAGCGCAACGATATTATCAAAATGATCGAAGAGAACGACAAGGCACATACACGCGTTGAAGGTGAAATTGCGAAACAACATTTCCCTGAGTTGCTTGAGATCAACAAGTCTATTTCACAATTAAAATCCACAACGACCACCAGCCTGACCGAGTTCAAAAAACAGATCAAAGAACGCACCGACGAAATTCAACGCATACGAGACAATGTGAGCGATTTCAAAACACATGTTGATGCGGCCACACGTTCCAATGACGACGTGCTCCACGCCTTGAAAGCAATGGACGAAACACGCAAGAATGACTTGAAGCATATTACCGATATTCAAGGTGAACTGGTTTCCATCCGCAAACGCGTGGATGAGAACCGCGATAAATACACCATGACCGCCGACAGCGTAAAAAACGTGGATAATCGTTTCAAGGATTTGATCGCATCTGAATTGGAACGCAAACAGGCGCAGACCGCCTTCCTCGAACAACAAGCCATCGCGCAAATGGACCGTGACCGTGCCTGGAAAGAATGGAAGGAAAAATACGACACCTTCAAAAAAGAATCAGCCGGACTCGATGTTCATATCCATAGCCTGGACGAAGCCCTGCGTGGCGCAAAGAGAGCGCAAGACACCTACCTTGAACTCAACACAAAACTTGAACGCCGCATCAATGAAGTGACCGAAATGCAGCGTCTGGCAGAAGACCGCCTGAGGCAGGAATGGGTCAGCTTCAAAGTGGACGATCAAAAACGCTGGACCGGCTACAGCCTTTCCAACGAAGAATCCTTCCGCGACATTCGCAAAGACATACAAAAAACCGACGAGCGCATCACACCGCTGGACGACGTGACACAGGTTTTGCAGGATCAAATGCATCAGGTCACCGATGCCACAGAAAAAGAACTACAGGAAATTATGAACGTGGTGCATGAATGGATGACCTCCTATCAACGCATCATGGGACACGGCAAGAAAATAACGAAATAAAAATGTAGCGTGTTGCGTGTGCCGAAGGCGTAAACCTTCAAAACGAAACACGCAACACGCACAAAGATTTCCCTCACTCAATTGGAATACACCCAAATAAAATTATGCGAGTTATCGGTACAGCAGGTCATGTAGATCACGGCAAGTCCACGCTCATTGCAGCCCTGACAGGCACACACCCCGACCGCCTCAAAGAGGAACAAGCCCGCGAAATGACCATCGAGCTTGGCTTCGGCTGGCTCACTTTGCCCAACGGCGAAGAGGTGGGCATCGTGGATGTGCCGGGGCACCGCGACTTCATCGAAAACATGCTCTCGGGCATCGGCGGCATTGACGCGGCATTGTTGGTCATTGCGGCAGATGAAGGCGTGATGCCGCAGACAAAAGAGCACCTTGCGATTTTGGATCTGTTGCAGATTCCCGCCGGATTGATCGTGCTGACGAAAACAGACCTCGCCTCCGACCCCGATTGGCTTGATCTGTTGGAAATGGACATTCGCGCCGCTGTGAGTGAAACCATCCTGCACGACGCGCCCATCATCCGAGTCTCGGCCAAAACCAAAGCCGGACTCAAAGAATTAATTACCAATCTCCAATCACTTCTTGAAAATAAACCCGAACGGCTCGACCTCAACCGTCCGCGCCTGCCGATTGACCGCGTTTTCAGTATGAGCGGATTCGGCACAGTGGTCACAGGCACACTCAGCGACGGTCATCTCACGGTTGGCGACGAAGTGGAAATTTTGCCAAGCGGCTTGAAAGGCAGAATACGCGGACTTCAGACTCACAAGAAAAAAGAAGAAAGCGCCATGCTCGGCTCGCGCACTGCCGTGAATATTTCAGGCATCAACACCGAATTAATTCAGCGCGGCGAAGTGGTTGTCCACCCCAATCAATACCAGGCAACGCGCAGAATTGACGCGCGTTTTCGATTGCTCAAAGACGCATCTGCATCTACCAAACACGGCGACGAAGTCAAGTTTTTTGTGGGCGCAAGCGAAACCATCGCCACACTGCGCCTGCTTGGCACCGAAGAACTGCTCCCCGGCGAAGAAGGCTGGATTCAACTTGAACTGCGCGAGCCGGTTGTCACCGTGCGCGGAGATAAATATATCCTGCGCCGACCCTCTCCCAGCGAAACGCTCGGCGGCGGCACGATCATTGACCACCAGCCCAAAGGCAGACACAAACGCTTCAACGAAGATACGCTCAAATCACTTGAGTCACTCACGCAAGGCACGCCAGCAGATATTTTGTTTGAAGCTGCGTTAGCCTTGAATACTGCGCCATTAAAAGAAATGGTCACAAAATCGCGGTTGGAATTATCTGTCGCAGAATCTGCGCTTCGGGAATTAATCAGCGCGGGGCAGTTGATTATTTTGGAAGACGGCGCGCAGACAGCCGCGAGCAATTCCCTTGCCATTGCCCTGCCCCATTGGAACACGTTGAGCGGGAAAATATTACAAACCGTTGAAACGCATCACAAGCAATTTCCATTAAGGCGCGGTATTCCACGCGAGGAAGTAAAGAGCAAGCTAAAAC
>CAMCQT010000088.1 GCA_945877125.1 Candidatus Brevifilum fermentans
TCAAGTCCGCGGCTTGACCGTTTCAGACGGAGCAACTTCGGTGTTGAAAAATGTCTCCTTTGATGTGAAGGACGGGGAATGTCTCATCATCACCGGCAGTTCAGGCTGCGGCAAATCCACGCTGGCGCATGTGCTGACAGGGTTGATTCCCAATTCGATTCCCGCCAAGGTCGAAGGCGTTGTCAACGTTGCGGGGATCGATGTGCTGCACTCTTCTGTCGAGGTGGTCGCCCGTCAGGTTGGCGTTGTGTTTCAGAATCCGCGCGCGCATCTCTTTCATTTGCGCGTGGACGATGAAGTCGCCTTCGGTCCGCATAACCTTGGGTTTTCCGAAAACGAAGTTTCTATCCGCGTGGATTGGGCTTTGAACGCCGTCGGGCTTGCCGATTTCCGTGAGCAAAAACCTGCCAACCTATCCGGCGGACAGATCCAACGGCTTGCGATTGCCGCCGCGCTGGCGATGAATCCCAAAATGCTCGTGCTCGATGAACCGACCGCGTCGCTCGATGTGCCCGGCACGCATAATGTAATCAATACGCTGGAAACCCTGAAAAAAAAATATGGCTTGACCATCGTCCTGATCGAACACCGTCTTGCCGAAGTCCGCAGGCTGGCAGACCGCGTGCTGGTCATGGACGAAGGTCGCATCGCGGCACAGGGTGGTTTTGAAGATGTGCTTGGAAATCAAGCCATATTGCGGAAATACGGCTTGCGACGCCCCACTGCCGAAACACTGGCAGACTGGTCACGCCTGCTTGCGCCAAACGGACATCATCCCGAAGACCAACAGCCCCTGCTCGATTTGCAAAACCTCTCGGCAGGCTATGAGGGACAGGCGATTATTCATGACGTCAACTTGAAGATTTATCAGGGCGAGTTTGTCGCGCTGGTCGGCGACAATGGCACGGGGAAATCTACACTGGCGCTGGCGGCGGCTGGTTTGCTCAAACCCATAGCGGGGGATGTGATGGTCAACGGCACATCCCGCCCACGCCCTGGTCTGGACATTGCCCTGCTCTTTCAAAACCCCGCCGACCAACTCTTCACCGACTCGGTGGATGAAGAAGTTGCCTTCGCGCCGCGCAACTATCGCAAGTTCGATCAAAATACCCATGAAGCCATCCTTGCCAGCGCAGACTTGAATCATCTTCGCGCCCGCCGTCCGTTTTCATTGTCCATCGGTCAACAACAGCGAACCGCGCTCGCTTCCTGCATCGCGCTTCGTCCCGCCCTTGTCATCCTTGACGAACCCACCCTCGGACAGGATTGGCGTCACCTGCAACAGTTGATGGATTGCCTCGCGCGCCTCAACCAAAGCGGCACAGCCATCCTGCTGATTACACATGATTACAAACTCGTCCATCATTATGCACGGCGCGTCATTTTAATGGAAAAAGGGCGGCTGATTCTCGACGGGAAGATTGCTCCTGTTTTGGGAAGAGTCCGCGCAGAGGAATTTGTCCATGCAGCATCCTGATGCCCTGCGCTGGGACTCTCGCTACAGTGACGAGGCAGATTGGTATTCGCTTCGCTCCCCCCGCCATCTGGTAACTTCTCACCTCAACCTGCTGCCACCCAATGGGCTTGTCCTCGATATGGCGGGCGGAACCACATCCACAGGACGGTATCTCGCGGCGCACGGCTGGCGGGTGATGGTCCTCGACGTGTCATTGGTCGCTTTGCAACTTGCCCGCAAAAAATCCAACAAAGAATCCCTGCCGATCTCTTTCGCGGTATTGGATTTGATGAATCCCTGGCTGCCTGCATCCCATTTTGATGTCATCCTGAATTTCTATTTCCTATCCCGCCCGCTTTGGGATACCTACCGCAAGGCGCTCAAGCCGGGCGGGCTGCTGTTTTTTGAAACCTACCTGAGCGAACCGGGACCCGACCCCACGCATTATCTGAATACACAGGAATTGCGGCTTGCGTTCAACGATTGGCAAATCTTTCATTATCTTGAAGTGGAGCGTCTTGCGCCTTCCCGCAAGGGCGGACAGAGAACCCGCTGGAGCGCCCAACTGGTGGCGCGTAAACCTGAATAAAAGGAAATGAAAATGAAATTTACAACCCGTGAACTTGTGATGATGGCAGTCTTTGGCGCATTGTGGGGGCTGGTGGAAATCTCGCTTGGCTCAGTCTTCCACGCGATTGATTTGCCGATGACTGGCATGGCGCTGGCTGTCATCGGCGTGATGGTGGCTGCGATTGGCAGGCTGTTCGTCCCCAAACGCGGCTCGACAATCTTCATCGGCGTTATCGCCATGGTGTTGAAGTTATTCAGTATCGGCAGCGCGGTCATAGGTCCGATGGTTGGCATCCTTGCCGAGGCTTTGATTGCTGAATTGATTTTGGATGCCTTCGGAAAGCCGTCCATGCTATCGTTTATTTTTGCCTGTGCAGGTGCATCTCTCTGGACCCTGATCCAGCCGTTTGTGACAGGTGTGCTGCTGTTCGGACGCAATCTGCTGGTGGTCTGGCTCGACCTGCTGGACATGGGCACGCGCGTCTTTGGCATTCCTTATCAAGCTGGCTTTTGGATTGTTGTGGTCCTCGTCAGCGTTCACCTGCTCTTCGGCGGACTCGGTGGCTGGTTCGCCTGGAAACTTGGTCTTGTTTTGAAAACCCGATTGGGCGGAGAAACTTTCCAAACGGCTGGATAGAAAATATAAGACCCTAAAAGTTTCCAAAAAACCTTTAGGGTCTGGATACATAATAACTTCAAGGAGAAGTCCAATGAAACGTTTTTTGCTCGTTACCCTGTTGATTGCGCTGACGCTGACCGCCTGCGCCCCCAAGGCTGAGGAATCTGCTGCGGCTGTGTTGAAAGTTGCAGATAAGACCTACACCCCCGACGACCTCAAGTCGCTTGGAGAAACCCAGGCTGATTTTCAAGGCATCACCTATGTCGGTGTCCCGCTGACGGTTTTACTCCAGGATGCTGGCATCGACCCGACGGCTGTTACCGTCGTCAAGGCTGTGGCATCAGATGGCTTCACTGCCAATTACGAATCCACGCTTTTCAGTCGTGAAGATACGCTGGTTGCCTACGCCACTGTGGACGGTCCACTCGGCGAAGAAGACGGCTCCTTCCGAATGGTGCTCCCCGACCAGGAAGGCAAGATGAATCCACGCGATCTGGTTGAAATCATCGCCATCCCATAATGTTGAAACAAGCCCAACCCGCCGCAGTTCCCCTCCCCGTTTCCAAGCCGCTCATCGGAAGTCTCGGACATCTTGGCATCTTCCTGTGGGCGCTGGGGATGGTTTTGCTGCCGTCAGTCGCGCGCGGCATCTTTCTAGCGCTACTCACGCTGGGCGCATTGACCCTGCTCTATCCAGTCGCCCTCAAACGATTCGTGCGCCCGCGCTGGTTGGTGATTCTCGGTAGTCTGTTCCTGGTCAATGTGTTTTTCGGAGTCCCAGACCAAACGTCAGATTGGACGGTGCTGGGCTTATCTTTTTCATCCGCAGCCATTCTCAGTGGGATTCAAATGACCCTGCGGGCGGCAGTCATCCTCCTTGCGGCAGACGGACTTTCGAGTTCGGTCAATATCGTGGAAGTGGCAGGCTTGCTCGAACGCGGTGGCTTGCGCGGACTAGGCTTTTCCATCGGCGTGGCGACCAATCTGTTGCCTGACCTGCGACAATCCAGCACGAATGCCTGGCACAGCCTGCGGATGAAGGGCGGCTTCCGCGCCCAATGGAAGCGCGGCGTTCAACTGTTGGTGGTGACTATTTTTTCCAACGCCCTGCGCCACGCCGAACAGATCGTCCTCGCTGCGGAGGTGCGAGCGTTTCGACCCGAACTGAGTCGCAAAGCCTCACTTCGGATGGGTGTTTTTGATTGGTGGCTGGTCGGAGGATTATCCATCCTCGGTATTTTCTTGATTTTTGGATAGGCGTAGACAATTCAACTTGTTTGTGCAGACGACGCAGATTTGGGTACAGACATAATCGGTGGTTGGTAACTGAAACAAGCTCTTCTGAGCGCGTTTTTGTTTTGAAAAAGCGCCGACAATGGGAAATCTGGATGGAGTCTATGCTACCAACGGCAAGATGGTTAGTGCTCACCTTTGATCTTTACCACCTCCCCTGTATGAATACTGGTTACTTGGCTCATTCGCCCAGGTTGGCGAAGAAAAATAATCATCTTTGTGGCTTGGTTGACAAGTGGACATTTGTCTCGACTGTAACAAAATCCCCCATAAATTGGTGACTGTTCGGAAATTGGTAAAAAAGGAGGAAACCGTCAGGGATAGACGGTAAAGGGAAAAAATCAGGAAATCAGCGTGGATAAATTCAAGCCATCCTTCAAATGACTGCCAGAATAGGCAATCAAGCGGCTGACATTCAATGCCGATTGCTCACTTTTGTAACCGCGCATCGTGCGATAGCGTTCTTTGATCCACCACCCAATAGATCGTTCCGTGGCATTATTCGTGCCATCCAAGATTTGATGCCCAATGGCATCCTTCCATTCACGATAAAAAGTGAGACGCAGCCAAAGGTTCCAGCGATCCAACAACAGATTGCGGAGACGATAAGCAACACTGGCGGGTTTACCTTTGGGAGAAGCTTTGGCATTTTGATAGCGCTGGTACATAGTTTCCAATTCACTCCGTGCTTCAGGCTGACGGAGATGAATCAATTCTTTCAAGTGTTGTAAGTCGAGCAAGGCTTGTTGGATAGACACCCCGATTTGTTCCAGAGACGGATTGACCCCATTGGCAAGACTGGCTTGTAGTTGTTCAACCAAGGCGTCGGTATTGCGTCCGACATGGCTTTTGCAGACTTGATGATGAACCCCATTTTGATCGGCTGCGGTCTTCAATGCATCCGCGTCGTTCGTGACTAATACACGAGCGTCCACTGTTTCGATAATGGGCTTCAACCATTCTTTCAGCGTCTGGGCATCCTCAGCAGACAGCTTGTCAATACTCAAGGTCATGCCTGTGATCGCGTCCACCGTGATCCCCAGTGGCGGCTATTTGCCTTTGCATTTCACACTGGTCAGATCTGCTCCGAGTGCTGAAGTACGGTATCCCTGCAAGAGACTGGCTTGTTTCATTCCAGGCACACGTTCTGCCGTGGCTTGCACTGCTTCATAGATGGTCGTCTTTCCCATGTATAACCCCAAGGCTTCCAACATCAATGTCACTGCTTCGTAACTCAACCCCAAAAGATACAACAATTGCTCTTTGCGAAAATTGCCTGTGATCTACCCTTGTGGATACACCCAAAATGTTCGCTGACAACTCAAACACTTGTATCATCTTGCTTCCACTTCCTCATGGGTTATGTCGCAGACTTTCTTTGTAACTGTCTGATGCAGGATGTATTCTTTCCCGCCGCATTCATACGGACATTCTGTGGGATGCTTATATTTTTCCACTTCCACGACTGGCAAAATCAGCTTCAAACGCATATATTTTTCTCGTCTGTTTCTTTTTTATTTGCGGAGTGACTGGCAGGTCGCTCCGCAAACCTTATTTAACCACCTCTTTACTATCTTTTGAACAATCACATACGGGCGAGTGTGTTATACTTTTACACACAAATGTATAACAAAGGAGCGCCGATATGGTTTTGACAATTTCAAATAAAGGCTGGGTGGTTATCCCGGCTGAAATGCGAAAGAAGTATAACCTTGCCCCAGGCTCGGAAGTCATACTTGTAGACTACGGTGGTGTACTAACCATCGTTCCTGTTGTTGCTGACCCGATTAAAAGAGGACGCGGTTTATTGACGGGACAACCTTCATTATCTGCCACGCTAAAGAAAGATCGCGAATTCGAAAAGAAACGGGAAAAGAGACTCGTCCATGCATGACCTGCCTGCTTATGTCCTGGATTCTTTTGCTTTCATAGCCTACTTGGAAGACGAACCCGCTGCACAACGTATTCAAAAGCTATTAGAAGATGCCAAAGAAAATAAATGCAGGTTGTATATTTCGATTATCAATTTGGGGGAAATACTGTACAGCGTGGAACGGAATAATGGTTTGGCAAAAACACATGAAGCGCTTGCGCTCATTCAAAGCCTTCCCATTGAAATTCTTCCTGCAGACAACCAAACTGTGCTTGCTGCTGCCCATATCAAAGCCAATCACCCCATTTCATACGCTGATGCTTTTGTCGTAGTTGCTGCTCAAAATATCAACGGCACAATTATGACCGGAGACCCGGAATTCGAAGAGGTGACTGAACTGGCTAAAATTGAATGGCTGAAAAAAAGAAAGTAAATTGTTGTGGACACAAGTAGACAATTGTCTCGACTTTAACAATTCCCCCATAAATTACTTGACTTTCTCTATGCCCTCATATAGAATGGGCTTTGTGCTACCTGCTTCATCCATCAGCTTTTTGGGATTTTTGGAAGAAATTTTCCCATCCCCTTGATAAGGTTTTTCGATAAGGCTTGTGATCTGAGGCTATAGCCGTCCTAACTGTAATAAAATGCAACAAATCTTGTGTGACATTCTTCCTGTTTTCGCAAGAAGGTACAAAAAAGCCCTAAAAGGGCTCAAAAATCAACTCATCGATAGTATGCCAAAAAGTTACGCACCGCGGGTTCTATCCCCGTCGGGACCGCCAAGAATGAACGAAAAAACCGACCTAAAAAGTCGGTTTTTTGTTGCATATTGGTCAATTTTAGCGTGAAAACAGGGGTGAAAAAAAGTTACGCACCGCGAGTTCGTCTATCGGGCATCTTTGTACGAACCCGCGATCTTATAACTCAAATTCCTACTGTGTAAACCCAAATCGGTCAAAAAGATTCCACCTTAGCATTTTTTTATTTCATCATAAGTTCTGACACGGTACAAGGATAGACAGCGCTGGATGTGGTTGCTCCCACAATGATTGAAGCCAAATAATCAAACAGCAATTAAAAGGGACCAACCTCGCAGAAGGCTGATCCCTGCCGCTTGGGAGAGAGCAGTTGTTTCAAAAACTGGTCCATCAAAAAAGTCCGCTAACGCCATCGCCAGAAGCATGGCTTGAATTTTATCAATGTGGTCACGATCTGGTACGCGTGGAATTGGAGTTGAGCCTTATAATTAACTCATGCCCACGCCAATTTTAGCCACGAAACTTTATATTCCCACACCCCGGGCTAAAATTGTCCTCCGTCCCCGCCTGATCGAGCAGCTGAACGAGGGACTACAACGCAAGCTGACTCTCATCTCCGCTTCCGCTGGCTTTGGTAAAACCACGCTGGTCAGTGAATGGGCCGCTAGTTGTGGGCAACCGGTCGCCTGGCTATCACTGGATAAAGGAGATAACGACCCTGCACGCTTTCTGATTTATCTTGTCACTGCTTTGCAGTCGATTGTGGCGAATATTGGAACAGGGGTGTTGGGCGCGCTCCAATCTCATCAGCCGCCATCCATCGAATCGATTCTGACAGCCTTGCTCAATGAAATCACCACCATCCCGGACAACCCTTCGACACGCCCTTTCGGGCAGTCAGGGCAGCGCTTCATCCTCGTCCTTGACGATTATCACATTATTGATTCCAAACCAGTAGACAATGCACTCACCTTTCTGCTCGAGCACCTGCCGCCGCAGATTCATCTGGTTATCGCCACCCGTGAAGACCCACCGCTGTCCTTGGCGCGCTTGCGTGTCCGCGGACAATTGAACGAACTTCGTGCCGCCGATCTGCGGTTTACGCCCACTGAAGCCGCCGAGTTTCTCAACCAGATGATGGGACTGAGCCTCTCGGCGGAAAACATCGCTGCACTGGAAGCCCGCACCGAAGGCTGGATTGCCGGTCTGCAACTAGCTGCGATTTCCATGCAGGGTCAAAATGACGCCCCCAGCTTTATCAAATCTTTCACCGGCAGCCACCATTTCGTGCTGGACTATCTGGTGGAAGAAGTCCTGCAACAGCAGTCCGAAACAATCCAGACTTTCCTGCTGCACACATCCATCCTCGAGCGCCTGTGCGGTCCCCTTTGTGACGCTGTTCTGCTCGACTCCTCTGCTTCCGGGCAGGAAACCCTGGAATATCTCGAACGCGCCAACCTGTTCATCGTCCCCTTGGACAACGAGCGGCGTTGGTTCCGCTATCACCATCTCTTTGGAGATTTACTGCGGCAACGACTACAGCGAAGCAGCGCCTTATCTACAGGGAAAGAGAAGAGGGGTGTGGACGAATTGCACAGACGCGCGAGCGAGTGGTATGAGCATAATGGTTCGGCGGCTGATGCCATCCGCCACGCGCTGGCTGCCAGAGATTTCGCGCGAGCCGCGAACCTGATCGAGTTGGCATTTCCAGCCATGAGCCGCGAGCGTCAGTTCGCCACTTTGCTGGGCTGGCTAAAGTTGCTACCCGACGAGGTGGTTCGTGTCAGGCCTGTACTCTGTTATGGGTACGCCTTCTCCTCAATGTCCTGCGGTGAAAATGAAAGCGTGGAGCTCCGATTGCAGGATGCTGAACGTTGGCTCAATATTGGGGAGCAACCAGAATCTCCACTCGATGGAATGATTGTCGCAGATAAGGAGGAATTTCGCCGTCTGCCTGGTTTGATTGCCCTGACCCGTGGAGGACAAGCCTTGGACCGGGGCGATATGCCCGAAACCGTGAAATATGCCCAACGGGTGCTCGATCTCGCGCCCGAAAGGGATTATCTGATGCTCGGTGGGGCGGCAGCGCAATTGGGTCTCGTCGCATGGACGAGCGGGGATCTCAACGCCGCCCGTCGAATGACTGCCGAAGGTATGGAGAATTTGCAACTAGGCGGGTACATCTCTCCCGTCATCGGTTGCGCCATCACCTTATCGGATATACAGATTACGCAAGGCGATCTCCACAAGGCAATGACCACCTGTGAGCGGGGATTGTATTGGGCAACGAGAGCAGGCGCGCCAACGCTTGCCGTGCAGGGAGCGGCCGACATGCATGTGGGCATGAGCAGCCTTCACTATGAACATAACGATCTGAAGACTGCCACACAATGCCTGCTAACAAGTCAGTCCCTCGGTGAGTTTGCCGGGTTGCCGCAAAACCCATATCGCTGGTGCGCGGCGATGGCACGCATACGACAAGCGCAAGGGGATTTGGATGGTGCGATTCAACTGCTCGAGGAGGCTGAGCGCATATACGATGGCAACTTCTCCCCGAATGTGCGCCCAGTCGCGACAAGGAAGGTACGGTTGTGGCTGGCGCAAGGCCGGTTAGGTGAAGCCCTTGACTGGGCGCGCCAGCAGGGATTGTCCGCTGAGAACGAACTGAGTTACCTGCGCGAGTTCGATCACATCACCCTGGCAAGGGTGCTCCTAGCCCGCTATCAGAGCGACCGTGCAGATAGCTCCATTTCTGGGGCCGTGGGGCTGTTGGAGCGTCTGCTGAAAGCAGCGGAAGAAGGCGGGAGGATGGGAAGCATGATCGAAATTCTGATATTGCAGGCGAGTGCTTATCACGCACAAGGTGACCTCCCTGCTGCTCTTTTGCCTCTGCAACATGCTCTTACGTTGGCTGAGCCGCAGGGCTACGTCCGCATGTTCCTTGACGAAGGCTCAAACATGATGCAACTGCTTCGCGAAGCTTCGGCGCGTGAAATCATGCCAAACTACACAGACAAGCTACTGGCAGCATTTGAAGCTGAGCAGAGGGAAAGCGAAGATAACCCTGATAAAGCCCCTGCCCAGCCCCTGATCGAGCCTCTGAGTCAACGCGAGTTGGAAGTACTGCAACTCATTGCCCAAGGGCTCTCGAATCATGAGATTGGCAAGCAGCTTTTCCTCGCCCTGGATACGGTCAAAGGGCACAACCGCAAGATATTCAACAAACTGCAAGTGCAGCGGCGCACTGAAGCCATCGCCCGCGCCCATGAACTGGGCTTGATCTAAGCGTCAACTCTCCCCCACACTCCCAACAATTTAAAACAACACCTCTAACCACACCAAAGTGTCTATCGGCGACACTCTGGCGCAGGTATATTCCCTGTACGTTGAAACAAGTGGCACGGACTGTAATGACCGGTCACAAAAGGTACAAGGTGATGTCAAACAATTCTGACCCAACAACTAATTCAAGTCAACCCGCGGTCTATCAGATCAGGCTCAAGGGCCATCTGGACAGTCAATGGACAGACTGGTTTGAGGGGCTGACCATCACACTGGAAGAGGACGGCGACACGCTTCTAACCGGCCCGCTGGTTGACCAGGCTGCATTGCATGGACTGCTCAAAAAAGTGCGTGATCTGGGAATGCCCTTGATCTCGGTCAATCGGGTCCAATTTAATGAAACCCATCCATATCGTTCAAAAAAGGAGAAAGAAATGAACACAATCAAATCGACCACAGGAATAGATCCAAGAGTAAAACTTTCGTTGTTATGGATATTTGTAGTACTGCTTATGGTTTATGCGGATATTGTTTCTTTACTGGATCCCACGTCTCCAATCCGCGAAGTAATGGCGGGAGCTCCATTGCCTGCAGGCGGTTTGATGGCGGGCGCAATATTAATGATAATTTCAATTTCCCCGGTTATGTTGTCCTGGGTTTTGAGCTACAAAGTAAATCGCTGGGTAAGCATCATCATTGGTGCATACATGATTGTTCATATCGTTATAGGCGGGCACGGTTTGTATTATGTATTGTTTGAAACAGTGGAAGTTGCATGCATATTACTAACTATCTGGTTTACCTGGAAGTGGAAACCAGTAGTTGAACCTATTTGAGCACACTAAAAAAGAAGGTAGCAAAATGTTAAAAAATGGTTCAATCGTGCTTTCAATATGGTGCGGCATCAACTTTGTACTCGCCTTTATCATATTGGGCTATGTCATCGTTCTCAAACAGAACTCCCCAATTTTGCAAGTGGCTTCTTTTTCAGAGGCTGAAATTGCCAGCCTTAGTGCCAAGACCATTGCAGCGCTCAATTGTTTTACCATCCTGTACAACTCTTGCTCACTGGTTGTCTCGGTGCTGACGTGGCCGCTCATCCGCAAAAACCTAATTGCCGGTCAAAAATCGGCTTTCTGGATGTTAGTGTTTGTGATCGGCTTTATAGAAGTGATGGCATTTTTCGCTTCCTCATATATCGGGCATGGTCGTTGGCAGGTGAATGTTGTTCAGAGTGTTTTATATCTTGTGGGCATTGGCCTGTCGGGCTGGTCCCTATTCAATTCAAAGGAGATAAAAAATGAATTCAATCAATAAGACCGCAAGAATGGCAGGGTTCCTGTATCTCATTTACATGGTAACTCACATCATTAGCGATGCGTGGCGTGATAGTTTTATCGTGCTCGGGGATGCTGCGGCAACAGCCGGTAACATCATGGCTCATGAAAAGTTATTCACCATCACTGCTGTAGGCGATCTACTCGCTGCTGCGCTTTTCTTTTTGGCTGCCTGGGCTCTCTACGTTTTACTCAAGCCGGTCAATAAAAACCTTGCGCTCCTATTCTTGTTATTGAACCTGGCCGGTGTCGCATTACAGTGTATAAGTGCGATTAATCTATTTGCTGCTTTGTTGCTTATGAATGGCCCTGATTACTTGAACATAATCCAGACGGATCAATTGCAAGCTCTGGCAATGTTCTTTCTCGATTTACGCGAAAAAGGGTTTTTGATCGCCCAGCTATTTTATGGCGCCTGGCTCTTTCCGCTTGGCTATTTAGTCTACAAGTCGGGCTTCCTCCCCAAAATTTTGGGCATTGTGCTGATGGTCCATTGTTTTACCTGGTTGTCTACCGTCTTTCAGTCTTTCCTTTTCCCAAGCTTCGTTGCCATAACCTATGTAAGTTGGCCGCTTGGATTCATTGCGGAGTTTGGGCTTACTTTGTGGCTTCTGATTAAGGGTGCAAAGGAGCAGAAATAAATGGAGCAGAAAAAGATGACCCAATCAAAAGAAATGACAATATTGACTGTAGCAGGAGGCTTGGGATTCTGGGTAACTACCATCGCAATTTCCCTGCTTCCCAGCGCAGCGGAGTATAGATCTGTCTTTTCAAAAGCGAATATTCAAACGGTTTGGGTTGCTTCTTTGCCCGCCGGTTTGATTATCGGATGCTGCGTCAGTTATTCTTTGCTTCGTTTTTTTGACAAGATTCCAACAAAGGATCCGATTCTAAAATCCGTGATAATAAGCCTCATCGCCCTAGTCATTATGACAATCCTAAACCTGGTTCCCCATAGTTTTCTTGGGCAGCGTGATGTCTTGCATTACTTTCTCATCGGCATAATGCTTGACGCACCAAGGTTTCTCTTTCTTGGAATAGGTATTGGCTATCTATACAGACGGCTGTACAAAGGATCCGATCCATCCGCAAATGCTTCCAAGTCTGCTCAGGCGGAATAGGTGGACAACCATGGAAACCCAAGCCACAGGTCGAAGCAAGCGACAGACGTCACACGAGTTCTACAAGAAACTGTTTAAGTTGACTGGAGCGGGAGGCGCAGCCTTCTGGATAACTGACTTCGCAATCTCAGTGTCTCCCATCGCTGCGGAGTATAGAGCCGCTTTCTCGATTTCTAATCTTCCAATGGCTCTTGTTGAAGCCTTGGTTGGCGGTTTGATGATTGGATGCTGCGTCAGTTATTTCCTGCTGCGTTTCTTTGATAGGATTCCAACAAAAAATCCCATCTTAAAGGCATTGATCCTTAGCTTTGTTGCCATGCTCATGATCGAACTCCTTTCAACTCTTGTTGATCCAAACAATGCCTCTGTCTACCTTTTGATTGACACAGGAATGAACATACCAAGGTTTCTCGCTCTTGGAATAGTTATTGGATATCTATATAATAATCTCAATGGAGGCGCGCGATCATGAAAGCGATTATCTGCACAAAATACGGTTCACCGGATGTTCTTCAACTCCAGGATGTGGAAAAACCTGCTCCCCAGGATGATGAAGTCTTGATCAGAATCTATGCGGCATCCATCAATTCCCGTGACTGGCGTATGATGCGAGCAAATCCGTTCTTTATCCGCCTGGCGACGGGAGGCTTCCTTCAACCCAAAAACAAAATACTCGGGGGAGATGTGGCCGGGCGGATCGAGGCTATTGGCAGGTGCGTCAAGCAGTTTAAGCCAGGCGATGAGGTCTTTGGGTACTTACCCAGCGCAACCGGTCGCGGCACTTTTGCCGAGTATGTCTGTGCCAATGAAAATGCAATCACGCTGAAACCAGTTAACCTAACGTTCGAGCAGGCTGCGGCTGTACCGGTAGCGGCGCTGACTGCCTTGCAGGGATTACGCGACAAAGGAAACATTCAGCCAGGGCAAAAGGTTTTGATTAATGGCGCGTCGGGTGGTGTCGGAACTTTTGCCGTGCAGATTGCCAAAGCATTCGGGGCGGAAGTCACAGCGGTGTGCAGTGCGAGGAATCTGGATATGGCGCGTTCGATTGGGGCAGATCATGTCATTGATTACAAGGTAGAAGACTTCACGCGAAACGGTCAACGCTATGACCTGATTCTGGCTGCGAACGGATATCATCCAATTTCAGATTATCTGCGCGCATTAAGTCCTGATGGAATCTATGTCGTCGCTGGAGGCTTCATGCTTCAACTCTTCCAGGCTGCGCTCCAGGGACGGCGGAGTTCAGAGACCGGGAACCAGAAAATATTTGTCGCGTCGCTGGTGCAAAGCCAAAAGGATTTGATCTTTATGAAAGAACTCCTTGAAACTGGAAAGGTCGTGCCAGTGATCGATGGATGTTATCCGTTAAGTAAAACTGCTGAGGCATTCCGATATTTTGAAAAAGTGCATCCCAAAGGAAAAGTGGTTATAGCTGTGGAGCATGGTAACAAACCTTAATTAGGTTTTGCTGCTTATTGAATTTTGTTGTGTGTGCCTTATAATGGTTTTATGCCAACGACAATTTTAGCCACCAAACTTTATATTCCCCCACCCCGAGCTAAAATTGTCCTCCGTCCCCGCCTGATTAAACAACTGAACGAAGGTCTCTCTTCGGGTAGCACGTCAGGCGTGACTATCATCTCCGCATCGGCAGGATTTGGCAAGACCACCCTGCTGAGCACTTGGATTGCTGATTGCAGGCGATCCGTTGCATGGCTCTCGCTTGACGATGGGGACAGTGACCTCTCCCGTTTCCTCACTTATGTCATCGCCGCATTACAGACCATCCAGCCAGACTTAGGTGAGAATCTGCTTGCCGCATTGGAAATGCCGCAGCCGCCGCCTGTCGAAATACTGCTGACTTCTCTGCTCAATGAAATTTCAACCCTACCCGATGATTTGATCCTCGTCCTCGACGATTATCACCTGCTCGACTCCAAGGCGGTTGACAATGCTCTCACCTTTCTGGTTGAGCACTTGCCGCCGCAAATGCACCTGGTCATCACAACCCGTGAGGATCCAAACCTGCCTCTGGGGCAACTACGTGCCCGGGGTAAATTGACCGAACTTCGGATTGCAGACTTGCGTTTTACTCCTGCCGAAGCTGGTGAGTTTCTCAACAAAGCGATGGGATTGAACCTCTCGGCAGAAAACATTTCCGCGCTTGAAGCCCGAACTGAAGGCTGGGTTGCCGGTCTGCAATTAGCCGCACTTTCGATGCAGGGACACCAGGATATTTCTGGATTCATTCAGGCGTTCGCCGGAGATCACCGCTATATTGTGGATTATCTGGTCGAAGAGGTTCTGCAACGCCAGCCTGAATCCATTCGAAACTTCCTACTCCAGACCGCCATCCTTGACCGCTTGAATGGTCCGCTATGTGATGCCATCACCGGTCAGACGGGAGGCAAGGCGCAATTGGAAACATTGCAGCGGGGCAATTTCTTTCTCATTCCATTGGATGATAAGCGGCACTGGTATCGCTATCACCATCTTTTTGCCGACGTTCTCCATATGCACTTGATAACGGAGCAGCCCGATCAAGTGCCTGCTTTGCATCAACGCGCGAGCAAGTGGTACGAGCAGAATGATTCGCCTGCCGATGCAATCCGCCATGCACTGGCTGGAGGGGATTTCGAGCGGACAGCGAACTTGATCGAACTGGTAATGCCAGCCATGAGCAAGAGTAGACAGACGGCAACATTGCTTGGCTGGCTCAAGTCACTCCCCAACGAGTTGATACGCGCCAGACCAGTCCTCAGCGTGGCATATGCCCATCTGTTACTGGATGGCGGCGAGGTCGCGGGTGTTGAAGATCGCCTGCGGGATGCCGAATGGTGGTTGGTCTCGACAGCAGACAGCCGTGTGAGAACGGGCGCTCCATCCGCTGCGATGGTCGTCGTAGACAATGAAGCATTTTGTCGTCTCCCAGGCACGATTGCGGTTGCCCGTGCTGGACTTTCCCTGGCACGGGGCGATGTAGCCGACACCGTGAAATATGCACAACAGGTACTTGACCTCTTACCGAAGGATGATCATCTCAGCCGCGGAGGGGTAGCGGGTTTCCTAGGGCTCGCAGCTTGGACAAGCGGGGATCTTGAAGCAGCGTACCGGGCGTTTGCCGAGGGCATGGCTCATTTGCAGATGGCTGGGAATATCTCTGACGCAATCGGGGGTGCAATTACTCTGGCGGATATACGGATTGGGCAAGGTCGATTGCGCGAGGCAATGCGTACCTACGAGCAGGCATTGCAACTTGCGGCAAAGCAAGGTGCGATTGTTCCGCGGGGAACATCAGACATGTACGTGGGACTGAGCGAAGTTCACCGTGAGCACAACGATCTACATGCCGCCGCCCAGGATTTGTTGAGAAGTAAGGAACTGGGCGAGCACACTGGATTCCCACAAAACCGATATCGATTTCCCGTCGCCATGGCTCGCATACGAGAGGCTCAAGGCGATCTGGAGAGCGCACTCAACCTGCTCGACGAGGCAGAGAACTTGTATGTGAGTTCCTTTTCCCCCAATGTGCGTCCTGTCGCGGCGTTGAGGACACGGGTGTGGATTGCGCAAGGCAGCCTGGGTGAAGCTCTTGGCTGGGCTCAAAAGAACGGACTCTCAACCCACGACGACCTCGCCTACCTGCATGAGTTCGAGCACATCACTTTGGCTAGGGTACTTTTGGCATGTTATAAGAGCGACCATACATACAATATTTCTGAGACAATCGAATTTCTGGATCGTCTCCTCAAAGCAGCACAAGAAGGCGGGAGAATGGGAAGCCTAATCGAAATCCTGATTTTGCAGACACTTGCTCACCAAGCGCAAGGCGACCTATCCGCTGCTCTCATGCCGTTGCAACAAGCACTAAAGCTGGCGGAGCCGCAGGGTTATATCCGCATGTTTTTAGATGAAGGTTCACCCATGAAGCAATTGATTCATGAAGCTGCCAAGCGCAGAATCATGCCAGACTATACAGGCAAACTGATGGCGGCATTTGAAGCGCAGGGACAGGGGAATGCAAGTACATCTCCGATTCCAGCGTCACCCACTTCTCAATCTCTCATCGAGTCACTCAGCCAGCGTGAGCTTGAAGTGCTCCGCTTATTCAAGACCGAGCTTTCCGGTCCTGAGATCGCCAAGCAACTCGTGATCGGCTTGAGCACAGTCCGTACACATACCAAGAGTATTTACAGCAAGCTCAACGTTAATGATCGCCGGTCGGCTGTCAAACGGGCAACAGAACTCGGTTTGATCTAGCGACTCAATAGCGCCGCATTTATAGCCCTGCCCAAAAACAGCAAATCATCGCTTGTTGGGCAGGGTTTTTGATTCTCTGAACGCTGGCAAGCCTCGCCAAATATCCCCACATAAGTCCCCACACATGGGGATGACAGCTCCCCACATTCATTTGTATATTGTATCTAGTTGAAGCCAAGCAGGCAGTTATGCCTGGTGCCAAACTTTGACACTTATCCGTATGGTTCAAAAAAGGAGAAATACACAATGAAGACAACAGCCTCAAATCTCATCCGTTGGTCAGGCTTAGCAGCTATGGCGGCAGGGATCATTTATATAACTATTCAGGCGATCCATCCACTTGATGTTCTTTCGTCGGTCACCACCGCCCGATGGGCGACCATCCACTACTTGAGCATCGTCATGGACCTTCTCGCCATGCTCGGCATAGCAGGACTCTACGCCAAACAAGTGGAAAAATCAGGTTGGCTGGGTCTGGCGGGCTATCTTCTGTTTAGCGGCTTCTGGGCATTCTCAGTGGCTCTTCACTTCATCGAAGCCTTTATCTCGCCGGTGGTGGCGAATGTAGCGCCGAAGTTTGTAGAGGGACTTTTGGGAATGGTCGCTGGGCACGCCAGTGAGATTAACCTCGGCGCACTCCCAACCGTATATGGGCTACTAATAGGGGTTGTTGGATATGTGCTCGGTGGACTTTTGTTTGGAATCGCTACGTTCCGCACCCGTGTCCTGCCGCGCTGGGCTGGCGGACTGCTTGCCATCGGGACCTTGTTGCCCGTCCTTCTGTCTTCAGTGGTCCACCACCCGTTCGATCGGTTATTTGCAGTGCCGGTGGGATTGGCTTTGATCTGGCTGGGGTATTCGCTCTTCTCTGAACGGCGCGAGCAAGTCTCTTAACCCTAAAACCGAAAATGGAGAAAAGCAAATGAACGCCAATAATACGACTGCCATAATTCCGTCATCACAAAGAAAAATCGCTTTAGCAGCGGGTGTGCTTTACTTGCTCACCTTTATCTCGATCCCGACCCTTGCGCTGTACGCTCCCATACTGAACGACCCGAACTACATCATCGGCGCTGGTCCCGACACTGCCATCATCATCGGCGGCATCCTGGAAATATTCATGGCGCTTGCCTGTATCGGCACCGCCGTTGTGCTGTACCCGGTAATCAAGAAGCAGAACGAAGGAATCGCGCTGGGCTTCGTTGGCGCGCGGATTCTGGAAGCTGGCACGATCTTCGCTGATGTCGTCTGCCTGCTAGCGGTCGTGACCTTGCGACGGGCGGGAGTCGGAGCAGATGCGTTGGTCACCGGCAAGGCTTTGGTTGCCCTGTATGGCTGGTTCCGCCTCGGACAAAACCTTATGCCAGCCGTGAACGCCCTGTTGTTGGGATCCCTGCTTTATCAATCACGTCTTGTGCCGCGGATTCTGCCCTTGCTTGGACTCATCGGAGCGCCCCTGCTCATCGCCAACACCATCGTCGTTATGTTCGGTTTCACCAGCGGACCAATTTAT
>CAMCQT010000089.1 GCA_945877125.1 Candidatus Brevifilum fermentans
CGCCCGTGTTTGAGGGGAAAATATATTGCTGGTTGTCTGTAAAATTCAACAAGCGAATTTGGTCTGCCAGCCCGTCGAAGGACGCCAGTTTTTGCGAGTCGGGCGACCACGAGGGACCATAGCCCAAAATTTGCTGGTCTTCGTAGACCGCGCTGTTTTGTCCGCTTTGCAAATCGAGAACCCAGATGCGCGGCGACCCAAACGGCAGGTCGGGACCTGGGCCCGCCGCCTCGCGCGAGTAGGCAATGCGCGCGCCGTTGGGCGAAATGGCGGGCGCGGTGCAGCGGTCGCGTCCGCAGTCGAGCAGGATGGACGCGTCGCCGCCCGCGCGGCTGACGCGCCACAGGTCAATGCCGCCTTGTTCGTTGAGCGAATTAAAAATGACAAACTCACCATCGGCTGACGCATCAAACGAAATTACTTTTATGGTTTCGGGCGTCAGGCGCTGCGCGGGGTTTTGGTTCAAATCCATCGTCCACAAACCGCTTTGCTTTTCGGCGGTCAGCAGGTACACGACCAACGGGTCGCGGACGCGCATTGGCCACGACTGCTCTTTTTTCAACGCGCCGCCGTCTTCGGTCAAAATGCCCGGGCGGAGAATCAACTTGTAGTCGGCATCCAACTCAAAGGGGCGGGATGGGGCGAACTGCAACGTGCGCGAATCAAGCCACTCGATTTGTCCATCCACTGCGGGTTGAATCGAAAAAAGAGATTCAGCCATTTGCGGATTGACCGACTCGGAGAACGTCAATTTGATTTTTTGGAAAGGCGCGATCAGATTCCGCTCGGGCAGGGTTGCCGAAACCCGCAGCCCGGTCTGCGCCCCAAGCAAAACCGCCAAGCCGATGGCGGCTGTCAAAAAAATGAGAACGCCGACGGCGGCGGTATCGAGCGTGAGTCGAATTTTCATGGGAATAAATACGGTTGTTCAGGCTCGGGGACGGCTTGCACAGACTCGGCTTGAATCAGCGGCACAACGCGGTCGTTCAAGGTGACCGATTTTACGACGCCCTTGACCAGTACCCACGAGTCTTGTTCCAGCGTGGCGGCTTGCGGCCATTCGCTGATCATGGCCAGCGCAAAGCCATCTGCCGCGCAGCACGAGACCACAAAACGGCTGACGAAAAATTGATTCTTGCCCAGGGTTTCGTCAAAATACACAAAGCCGATGACCGATGCTTTTTGCCCAATAAAAGGCGCGAGGTTGGTTTCATAGTTGAACAACTTGATCCAATCCAAAACATTGCGATCTTCCGAATCCGTTTCAAAGAGTTGAGCCGACGAATCCGCGCTGACCAGCGGCGAATTGGTGTTAAATCCTTTGGTGGCAAACGCCGAAGAATCCAGCGGGCGCGCGGGGATCAGCACGCCGATCAAGAGCGGCACGAGCATAAACCATAAATTGGCCGAGGCGGGCGCGTGATCGTGGTCGTGGTCATGTTCTGAATCGTGTTGGCGCGAACGCTTGTTTTCGCTAAACATGGTCTGCGCGAGAATCGCCAGAAAGATGACGCCAAAAATGGTCAACGGCACAAAACGCTGGTTGATGTAATAAGTCAATTGTCCGCTGGCGGCTTTGGAGCCGAGGAAGATGCACATCCCCAGCAGAAGCAATGCCTGAAAAGAGCGGTAGAGTCGTTTGGGCATAAGTTAGATTCCTGAGGTGACAGTCACTTTTAAAGTGACTGTCACCTTATTTCAGATTATGGCTGAAAATAATTAAAGAGGATGCCCGCCAGCAGGCTCATCATGAATGGGATGGCGACGAGGTAGGTCACAGATCGGCGGCGGAAGACTTGCAAATACATGATGACGCTTTTGATGTCCACCATGGGGCCAAAGACCAAAAAGGAAAGCACCGATCCAAAACTGAATGTTCCCATAAAACCGAGCGCCACAAACGCATCCACCGTGGAGCAAATGGACAGCAGGATTGCCAGGACCAACATAACGAGAACCGAGAGCACAGGTCCGCTGCCGATGGCAAGCAGGGAAGATTGCGCGATGAAGGTTTGCAACCCCGCCGCAAGCATTGCGCCGAGGATCAGGTAACGCCCCATTTCGAAAAATTCATCGGCGGTGATTAACAATGCCTGACGAAATTTTTCTGCGATTGAGGCATTTGCTTCGGGCGTATGATCATGCTCGTGTGACAGATTCAGCACGGGGCGCAGGACATTTGCGGAGTCTTTCTCGACCGAGAAGACCAGTCCCACGACAATGGCGATCACCAGGCTGATTCCCATGCGCCAGAAAAGCATGTTTCCCCAGCCAAAGGCGGCGGCAGTGCTGAAGACCACAATCGGATTCAAGACGGGAGCCGCCAGCAAAAACGAAATTCCGGCCGAGAGCGGCAGTCCCTTGTTGAAGAGACGCCGCGTTAAGGGCACAACGCCGCACTCGCAAACGGGGAAGACCAATCCCATGAAAGCGCCGCCCACTGCCGCCGCGATGGGTCGGTGCGAAATCCATTTGCTCATTTGGTCGCGATCCATAAAAACTTCCACCAGACCCGAAGCAAGCGTGCCGAGCAATAAATACGGAATTGCTTCGACAAAGATGCCGAGGAAGACCGTCGCAAAGACGTTGAGTTTTTCCCAGAGCCAGGCGAAAAATCCAGATGGAACCATGCTGAGAACGACCATCAGCAAAATGCCGATGAGGATGGAAAGAATTAATGAACGGGGCAAGGGGCGGGGAGATGTTGTATTTTGCACAGGGAAGATTATAACCACAGTCATCGTGTTGCGTGTTCCGTTTGAAGATTTACGGAACACGCAACATGGCTTTCTCTCAACTTATTTGAAACGCCCCCATTAAAAAACAATTTTGATAAACGGCAGATTACGGCAGCGTTGTTTCGCCCATCAAATAGCGGTCGCACTCGCGCGCCGCGCCGCGCCCTTCGTTGATTGCCCAAACGACAAGGCTTTGTCCGCGACGCATGTCTCCCGCACTGAATATACCGGCGATGCTTGTGGCATATTTGCCATATTCGGCTTTGACGTTGCTGCGCTCATCGCGATCCACGCCCAGCGCGGCGGCAAGTTTTTCTTCGGGACCGAGAAATCCCATAGCCAGCAAGACCAGTTGCGCGGGCAGGACTTGCTCACTGCCGGGCACATCCTGTGGCACGAAACGACCCTGCGCGTCCTTCGCCCATTGCACTTCCGCCGTGTGCAGTTCGCTGACATTTCCGTCCACGCCGCCGATGAAGCGTTTAGGCGAGGTCAAAAAGCGGCGCGGGTCGTGCCCGTAAAGCGCCTCGAATTCTTCCTGCCCGTAGCTAACACTGAAAACCTTCGGCCACTCCGGCCAAGGATTATCCGCCTGGCGCGTATCAGCCGGGCGCGGCATGATTTCCAATTGAATCAGGCTGCGGCAGTTCTGGCGCAGGGCGGTGGCGACACAATCGGTGCCGGTATCTCCGCCGCCGATGACGATGACATCCTTGTCTTCTGCCGAGATGAATGGGACGGAACGTCCGCCGCCGACAACGGATCGGCCAAGCAGACGGCGGGTGTTCCCCGTCAGATAATCCACTGCAAAGTGAATGCCGCCGAGATTGCGGCCTTCTATCGGCAGGTCGCGCGGCTGGGTGGCTCCTGCACAAAGGACAACCGCATCGAAGTTCTGCAAAAGTTCATCGGCGGGATAATTTCGCCCGACTTCGGTGTTGGTCATAAAGCGCACGCCTTCGGCGGTCATCAAGTCCACGCGGCGTTGGACGATGCCTTTTTCAAGTTTCATGTTGGGGATGCCGTAGGTCAGCAATCCACCGACTCGGTCGGCGCGCTCGAAGACGGTGACGAGGTGACCGGCTTTGTTGAGTTGGTCGGCGCAGGCCAATCCGGCAGGTCCCGAACCGATGACCGCCACCTGTTTGCCAGTGCGGACGGCGGGCGGCGCGGGATGAATCCAGCCTTCGGCAAATCCTTTTTCGATGATGGCGTATTCGATATTTTTGATGGTCACTGGCGGGTTGTGAATGCCGAGGGTACATGATCCTTCACAAGGCGCGGGACAGACGCGCGCGGTAAATTCGGGAAAATTGTTGGTCTTCAACAATCGTTCAAGAGCCTGCTTCCAAAGTCCGCGGTAGACCAGGTCATTCCACTCGGGGATGAGGTTGTTGATGGGACAGCCCGAAGCCATGCCGTTGATGATGACGCCGCTGTGACAAAAGGGGATGCCGCAATCCATGCAGCGCGCGCCCTGCACGATGAGTTTATCTTCGAGAAAGGGCAGGTGAAATTCGTTCCAGTCGCCGATGCGTTCCTGCGGGGCGCGGTCAGCCGCGTTCTCGCGGGGATATTCCATGAAGCCGGTTGGTTTTGCCATTGTTTACTCCTAAAAGCGGTAACTTGGGAATTAGTAGGTTGGGGATTAGTAAATTGGTAACCGGTAAATGGGGAAATTTACCAACTTACCAACTCACCAATTTACCAATTTTCCCGTCACTAATTTCCCGTAACTCTTGCCAGATCATTCTTGTTGCGCTCGAAGGCAGCCATGACTGCATCGTCGCCACTCAGGCCGGAGGCTTGCACTTCGCGCAGGGCTTCGAGGGCGCGTTCGTAATCCTGCGGCATGACACGCGCGAACTTCGGCAGGAAGGCTTCCCAGTTTGCGAGGATGCGCTGGGCAAGCGCGCTGTTCGTGTTATCAGCGTGACGCTGGATCAACTGGCGCACTTCTTCCGCTTCCTGCGGATCTTCGATCTTTTGAATAGTGACCATTTCCTGGTTACAGTAAAGCGGGAAGTTGCCTTTTTCGTCCAGCACGTAAGCCACGCCGCCGGACATGCCCGCTGCAAAATTACGTCCGTATGAGCCGAGCACAACCACGCGCCCGCCGGTCATGTATTCACAGCCGTGGTCGCCCACACCTTCAACAACGGCATCCATGCCGCTGTTGCGGACGCAGAACCGCTCGCCCGCCACGCCGCGCACGTAGGCTTCGCCGCCTGTCGCGCCATAAAAAGCTACGTTGCCGATGATGATGTTTTTCTCTGCGGCAAAAGTGGATTCCTTTGGCGGATAGACGATGATCTTCCCGCCCGAAAGTCCCTTGCCGATGTAATCGTTGGAATCGCCTTCGAGGAGCATGGTCATACCTTTGGGGATGAACGCGCCGAAACTCTGTCCGGCTGATCCCTGGAAATGCAAGCGGATGGTATCTTCGGGAAGTCCGTTTGCGCCGTGCTTGCGGGTGACTTCGCTGCCCACGCTGGTGCCTGTGACGCGGTTGATATTATGAATGGGCAGAGTGGCTTCGACAGATTCTCCGTTCTCGATGGCGGGTTTGCACAACTCAAGCAATACCTGGTGATCGAGCGTGGATTCCAAGCCGTGATCCTGTTTCACGGTGCAGAATACGCCATTCTCAGATTCATCATCCAGGCGGTGCAGGATTTCAGTGAAGTCAAGATTACGCGCCTTCCAGTGGTCAATATTTTTGCGGGGACGCAAATAATCGGAACGCCCAACCAATTCCCGCACAGTGCGGACTCCGAGCCGCGCCATCAGTTCGCGCATATCCTGCGCGATGAAATGCATAAAGTTGATCACATGCTGCGGATCGCCTTTGAAGTTTTTTCGCAGTTCAGGGTTTTGAGTTGCCACGCCTTCGGGGCAGGTATCGAGGTGGCAGACGCGCATCATCACACAGCCGAGGGCAACCAGCGGCGCGGTGGCAAAACCAAACTCCTCGGCGCCAAGCAACGCGGCAATGACCACATCGCGCCCGGTCTTCAATTGTCCATCCACTTCGATGGCAATGCGGTCGCGCAAGCCGTTCAACATGAGAGTCTGGTGCGTTTCAGCCAGTCCCAATTCCCACGGAAGCCCGGCATGTTTGATACTGCTGAAGGGCGAGGCTCCGGTACCGCCGTCATGCCCGCTGATCAACACCACATCGGCGTGACCTTTTGCGACACCGGCGGCGATGGTTCCCACGCCTACTTCAGATACCAATTTGACGGTGATTCGCGCTTCGTTGTTGGCGTTCTTCAAATCAAAGATCAATTCAGCCAAATCTTCGATGGAATAAATATCATGATGCGGCGGCGGCGAGATCAGTCCCACGCCGGGAGTCGAGTGGCGCACACGGGCGATCCACGGGTAAACCTTGCGCCCGGGCAGTTGTCCGCCTTCGCCGGGTTTTGCGCCCTGCGCCATTTTGATCTGCAACTCGGCGGCATTGACCAGATATTCGCTGGTGACGCCGAAACGAGCCGAAGCCACCTGCTTGATGGCGCTGCGCTTCCAATCTCCGTTGGGCATGCGGTTGAAACGCTCGGGGTCTTCGCCGCCTTCGCCGGAGTTGCTTTTTCCGCCGATGCGATTCATGGCGATGGCCATGGCTTCGTGCGCTTCCTGACTGATGGAACCATAACTCATGGCTCCGGTCTTGAAACGGCGCACAATGGATTCGACCGACTCGACCTCATCCAACGGGATCGGGTTGGCGCCGAATCTGAAATCAAGCAGAACGCGCAGCGTGGAAGGCTCTTTGGTTTCCTCGCTGATCAGGCTGGCGTATTTTTTATAAAGCGAATAGTCGTTGTTGCGGCAGGCTGTCTGCAAATAATGGACAGTCTGCGGATTGAAGGCGTGATGTTCGCCATCCTGACGCCATTTGTACTGTCCGCCGGTACGCAGGGTATGGACGTTAACCTCGCGCGCGGGAAAGCCGTCGTGGTGGCGCATTTCGGCTTCTGCGGCGATCACATCCATGTTAATGCCGCCGATGCGCGAGGGCGTGAGGGTGAAGTATTTATCAATCACAGCCTGATGAATGCCGAGCGCCTCAAAGATCTGCGCTCCGCAATAACTTTGAATGGCAGAGATGCCCATCTTGGAAAGCGATTTGACGACGCCCTTGACCGCCGCCTTGGCATAATTTTTGATGGCGTGTTCAATGTCCACGCCTTTGAGCGTGCCGTCGTTGATCAAGCCTTCCAAAGATTCGTAAGCCAGGTACGGGTTGATGGCAGTCACGCCGTATCCGATCAGCGCGGCAAAGTGATGCACTTCGCGCGGCTCACCGCTTTCGAGAAGCAGCCCAACCTGGGTGCGGGTTCCCTTGCGGATGAGATGATGGTGCAAGCCGGAAACAGCCAAAAGCGCGGGGATGGGCGCATGGGTTGAGTCCATGCCGCGATCTGAAAGGATGAGCAGGTTGATGCCGCGCGCAACAGCGGCGTCAGCCATGCGGCAAATTTCTTCGAGCGCGGCTTCAAGCCCGTGTCCATCTGTCCCTGACTCGAAGAGGATCGGCAGGGTGGTGGTGACGAACCCGGCAATTTTTCCGTGGCTGATTTTTGCAAGGTCTTCGTTGGTGAGGATGGGCGAATCGAGGCGGATTTGGTGGCAGCTCTGCGGGGTGGGCTTGAGCAGGTTACTTTCCGCGCCGACCATGACTTCGGTGGAGATGACCAACGCTTCGCGAATGGAGTCGATCGGCGGATTGGTGACCTGGGCAAAGATCTGCCGGAAATAATCGTAGAGCATGCGCGGCTTTGTCGAAAGCACAGCCAGCGATGCATCATTGCCCATCGAGCCGACAGGTTCAACGCCGTCGCGCGCCATGGTCAGCAGGATGATGTTCAAATCTTCCACAGTGTAGCCGAATGCCTGTTGGCGCTGAACCAGCGTCGGGAGGTCTGGCTGCGGAATATGCTCAGGGCGCGGGTCGGGCAGGTCTTCGAGTCGCACCTGGTATTTATTCAACCAGTCGCGGTAGGGGTGTTCGCCCGCCATGGTGGATTTGATCTCTTCGTCGTGGATAATGCGCCCCTGTTGGGTATCCACCAGCAACATGCGCCCGGGGGCGAGGCGTCCCTTGAAGGCGATCTCTTCGGGGGGAACATCGAGCACGCCCACTTCAGAGGCGAGCAGCAGCCGGTCATCGGTGGTGACGTAATAACGGGCGGGGCGCAATCCGTTGCGGTCGAGCATTGCGCCGGCCAATATGCCGTCAGTGAATCCCATGGCGGCGGGGCCGTCCCAGGGTTCCATCAGATTGGCGTGGTATTCGTAAAAGGCGCGTTTCTCGTCCTCCATGCTCTCGTCATTTGACCAGGGTTCGGGGATCATCATGGCCATGGCGTGCGGCAGGGAACGTCCCGCCAGCACAAGGAATTCGAGGCAGTTATCGAACATGGCGGTGTCGCTTCCGTCCGGCTGAATGATGGGCAATACCTTCTTCATGTCGCTGCCGAAGAGATCAGATTCGATCATGTCTTCCTGGGCGCGAATCCAGTTGACGTTGCCGCGCAGGGTGTTGATTTCTCCATTGTGCGAAACGTAGCGGTAGGGGTGCGCGCGCTCCCAACTGGGGAAGGTGTTGGTGCTGAAACGCGAGTGGACAATGGCCAGCGCGCTTTCCATGTCCGGCTCGGTCAGGTCGAGGAAATAGCCTTCCAACTGATCGGAAACCAACATGCCTTTGTAAACCAGTGTCTTGTGAGACAGGCTGGGGATGTAGAAATATTCGCCGCTCTCAAACCTGCCCCCGTGGCGGATTTCACTCTCGGCGCGCTTGCGGATGACGTAGAGTTTGCGCTCGAAAGCCAGGTCGTCGGTAATGTTTGGGCTGCGGGCGATGAAGACCATGCGCGTTTTGGGCTCGGCAAGTTTGGCAGTTGCTCCGAGCGCATCGTTATTCACTTTGACCGTGCGCCATCCAAGCAGTTTTTGCCCTTCGGATGCGACGATCTTCTCGAAGTGAATTTCGATTGCGCGGCGGTGTTTCATATCCTGCGGCAGGAACATAATTCCCACGCCGTATTGCCCGGGTTCGGGCAAGGAAAAACTATGTCTTTCGGCTTTTCGGGAAAGAAAATCATGCGGTATCTGCATCACAATTCCCGCGCCGTCGCCGGTGTTGGGTTCCGCTCCGCGCGCGCCGCGATGGGTCAGGTTCTTTAACACGGTCAACGCCTGGCGGATAATTTCATTGGATTTTTTTCCTTTGATATTAACCACCACGCCCATTCCACATGCGTCATGTTCGAAGCGGGGATCGTACAACCCCTGTTTTTGGGGAAGTCCCGCAAATGTTTTTTCACTCTGCTTGTTATGGTACATTGTCTCTCCTCAATTAATTCCTTTTCAGCCGTGAATAAAATTAACCATTCATCATAACTGAAACAATTAATATTCAAATTACCCGTTTGGGTACTCTTCCAACAGGCTGAATACGAATTATTTTTTATCCACAAAATTAACAAAAAAACAAACCCGTCCCGAAATTAATTTCGGGACGGGTTTGTTTAATGCCAGATCTCTGGGGAGAACAGGTAACTTTTTTATTATTGTGCGGGCGCACCTTCAATGGGATAGCCATTGGCGTACCAGTCTTTTACGCCGCCCGTCACGCTCGTGGCGTTGTACCCAGCCGAGAGCAGAATATCGCGTCCTTCCTGACTGCGGTTCCCTGAACGACAGATGACCACAATTTCCTTGTCTTTTGGAAGCTCGCTCAGGCGGTCTGGAAGTTGATCCAGCGGAATGAGCGTGGTGTTAGGCACGTGGTACTCATCCCATTCCTCCTGCGTGCGGACATCCACAACGAATGTGCCGCTTTGATATTTCTGATAGGCTTCATCCGTGCTGATGTCGCGTGCCAATCCGCTGGTGCTGGCTGTACCGCCGCCTGCCGCTGTCGCGATCAGGTAGACAACAAGAACCACCAGCGCGACCAATCCCAGTTGAACCGCGGGCTTGCGTAAATAGGTCGAGAGCTTGCTTTGATTATTAACTCTTTTTGCTTTCTTCTTAGACATGTGTCCTCACAAATTCATTTATTTTTTGCGTCTATTTTGATTCAAAAATACCGGCAATGTTACACACTTAAAAGGATTGCACGGCAGTTTCAAGATCAGTGTAAACATCCAAAAATTGTTTCAGCCCCACCACATCCAGCACCTCTTCCACGGCAGTTTGCGGACTAAGCAGTTTTACATGCTGACGGACGATTTTCTCATTCTGCGCATTGATCGAGCGAAAGGCTGGGCGGCCCGATTCTTTTGATTTCACGGAGAAATTTGCAAACAGCAGTGACACCGAATGAAGGGACATCAAACCGGCGCTGCTCACGTAAGGCACTCCGCTCAGGTCGATCAGCAAATAACGCGCGCCGTCGTTATAAGCGGACTGCGCTTCGGCGATTACATCCGCGTAATTGGTGGCGTCCAGGTTTCCCGTCAACTTCATGACGATCACGGGTACGCGGCTTTCCTGTTTGGAAAAACTGATCTGCATGGGATTCTCCTGGCTAAAAAGATAAAAGCGGCTCTACTGTTTTCAACGGGAAAGAGCAAAAACCTATCCACAGATTTCACAGATTATGCAGATTTTGTTTTGAAAAATCGGTGAAATCCGCATAATCTGTAGATGAATCCCCCCAGAAACGGGAGAGCCATAAAAACATTTTACCTGAAATTAAATTCCTCATAATGGATGTTTGCAGCGGGCACTTTCGCTTCGAGGAAATTCTTTTCAAACGCTTGCACCATCGGAAGCGGGCCGCACATGTAAACGTGATGCCCGCTGATATTTCCGCCCGCATTCTTCATGATTTCGTCCACCGTCAATGAGCCGTCTGTGGATGAATAGCGGATATGCGCCTTCAAACGCGGATTCTTCTTTGCGGCGGCTTCAATCTCGTCCACAAAAATGGCTTCCTCGCGATGACGAACCGTGTAATAGAAATCCACATCCTGCGCCAGATTCCCGTCCATATCGCGGATAAAGGAAAGGAACGGCGTCACGCCGATTCCGCCCGCGACCCAGATCTGTTTCTGCCCGCCAGTTTTATAGTCGAACATGCCGTACGCGCCTTCGATGACCGCATCCATGCCTGCTTTCAGGTTGCCAAAAAGGTGACGGGTGAAATCTCCGCTGGCTTTGATCGTGACTCTCAGCACATCCTCACGCGGCCCACTGGAGATGGTGAAGGGATGCGACTCGTCGAGCGCTTTTTCCTTCGGAAAACGCACGAACAAAAATTGTCCCGCGCGTTGTTTTTGAATCGGGTCTTTCTTTGCGCGCAAAACCACTTCAGTGGTGGCGCCGTTGGGATGGTTCACAGCTTCCACAGTGTAGGGCACATACTTTTTGAAAAACTGACCAAAGACTTCTGTATAAAGATAAGAGGCTGTGCCGATGATGAAGAATATCTGCACCCAGTTGATGGCGACGAACGCATCCAGCCCTTTGATGGTCAGCGAGTGGATGAAACCCGTGATAAAAAAGATGCCGATAAATCGATGTAGTTTTTTCCAGCCTTCGTAGGTGTTACCCGTAAGTTTATTTAGAAATGGGATGCGCGGCGCGAGTGTTGGCAGGACGATCGCCACAATTCCCAGAAACGAGATCATCGCCAGATAATTTCCCAAGCGTAGATTTGTGGTCGAGATCGGCACAGTCAGCAAATGCACGAACATCAACAGGAATGCACTGGTGGATGTCTTGCGATGCGTGAGGTACATTTTGTCCAGTCCGCCGAAATAGGGTTCAGCCCATTTGGGTCGAGTGGATAAAAATAACGAACAGGACATCAAAACGATCAGGAGTGAGCCGAGTATTTCCCCAACGTAGGCGCGTGTAAAATTTTCAGATCCGTTGTCAATGGGTGGAAAAATCAGCCAGACCAAAACAGTCAGAATGACAAGCACAATAATAGTAAAGTTGCCTAATTTGTGTTTCATGTTATTAACCTCACCAATAAAAAATATTCCCGAATCTGGAGTCCATCAGCTTGCTGATGGATAGTTCAGATGTCACCTACAGGGCAGCAAGCTGCCCGACTCTAGAGGAGAGAATCAACAGCGATGCAGTGTGGCACTGCATCGCTGTAAATCAACTCAACTAAAATGAGTCAATGGCTTTTTGTTTGTCTGTGAACACTTCAAAGAATTCAGAGAAGCCGACCATTTCCAGAACGTTTGTGATCTCAGGTCGCGGGTTGAGCAGTTTGACATGCCTTTGCAAACCACCGTCGCGTGTGCTGTCCATTGATTTGAGCGTGGACCAACCCTGCTCCAAATTAGGCGGGGCTTCACCACGAGTCAATAAGGCAATGGTGTGCAACGAAACCAGCCCTGCGCTGGAAATATAGGCCAAGTCACTGAGATCCAATAAAATATTTTTTGCGCCAGCGCCCACGATCTCGTTTGCCTTTGAGATCAAGTCCTGATAGGTCTGACCGTCCAAATGTCCCGAAATACTAATCACTGCAACAGCGGCACTTCCTTGTTCTTGTGAAACTGTAATTTCCATTGAAATTCTCCTCTTGATAAATGGTTGCCAAATTATAAACCCGCTTTGCGCTCCAACCGCGCCAGCCTGTGATCTATTTCATCCAGCCAATGCTTGCGGATGTACCCAGGCAGGTCGGCGCGCTCGGCTTCCTCTCGCGCAGATTTTGCCCATTGGAGCGAAGTTTGAGCGTCGCGTTTTTTATGTTCGTAATATTTCGCCAGTTCAATGTGCGCATAAATATGACCCTTCTCCGCCGCCTGTTCCCACAGCCGCAGAGCCTGATCGACATCGCCGCGTTTTTTCTGGAGGATGGACAAACGCCTCACAGCCACGCCGAAATCTGATTCTGTCAACCCAAGCTCCAGTCCACGCTCGAAGAGACGAGCGGCTTCATCCCAGTGGTTGAGGTCTTCATATAATTTACCGAGCGCAATAAAATCCAGCCCATGCTCCACGCGCCCGTTGTACGGGTCAGCCAGCAACTCGCTCATGTGACTGAGCAGCGCCGCCATCGCGACCACATCCATCGCGTTGTGATAAAACACCCCGCCCAGCGGACGCGCGTCCTGCGTGCGGAGATAATCAAAATACAGCCAGGGAATTTCGTAGCCAGGCACTTCGTCTGAAGTGCGCGTAAATCCCAGCACATGCTCTTCGAGATATTTCAACGCGCGCGAGGGAAGTCTGTCACGCCACAACCGCCGCGCAAGAGGCAGCAGATCGAGATGTGCGTAATCTTTGAACGGGACGGGGATGCGGTGCATTTTGTAACGAGTCGCCAGTAAGGGCGCATCGAACGCTTTGCCGTTGAATGTGACCAACGCCTCACACGGCGCGAGGAAGTCAATCAACGCTTCGAGCATGGCGGGTTCTTCGGATGGGTCACGCAAAAAGAATTGCTGCAATGCAAATTTGCCATCCACAAAACGCGCTGCGCCAACGAGGAAGGCATACGTCCCTGTGCCGCCTGCCATGCCCGATGTTTCGGTGTCGAGAAATGCAAACTTGTTGATCGGCAGTTCTGCGATGCGCACGTCATTTGCCCACTGCGAAATGATGGAAAGAGACGGCACCGAATACGGCGACGTTTTTCCATGCAGATAATCTTCGCCGAAAGTTTGCTCGGCAACGAAGGCATCTCCGCGCGGCGTGGCACGAAAACTCCCAGCCACGACAGAGTCAATCGTATGGCTGACAACTTTCGTCGGCGTCGGCAGCGAGCTTGCCATCTTCACGCCGAGTGATTTGAGTTTATCTGCAAGTGATGCCATGAGTCTATTTTATCCCACAAGAGGACGGCGTCCCAAAAAATATCGGTAGTGGTCAAAACATAAGTGATGGATAAATTTAATATCTTCAGCGCCTGTCCGTCAAAAGTTTTTTAACGCGAATGGCGCGAATTAGGCTAATTTCGCGAATGCTTTTTTGCTTTTCGCGTCACACCTGCACTGGCGTGCGGCGCAAGTGTTCGCTCCATTTGCGTAATTCGCGTTAATTTTTTTCACTTCACACTTCAATTTAACTACCATCAAAATATCCAGCTAGCCAATGAGCACAAGCTGCCAAGAATTAACTCATTGACTCGCTGGTTTTTCTCCTTTATACTTATTGATAATGATTTTCAATAAGGAAAAGACCAAATATGTCCGCTGAAGTGTGGCTCACCCAATTGCATAAAAACGGTTATCGAATCACCAAGGCGCGCGCCGCGGTGGTCGAAACGGTGGAGAAATCCACCCGTGCCCTGACCCCTGTCGAGGTCTACGACATGGCTCGCAAGAAATATCGCGCCCTTGGGTTGGTCACCGTGTATCGCACGCTCGAAAAACTTGAGGAGCTGCATATTATTCAGCGCGTGCATCAGCCGATGGGTTGTCAGGCTTTCATCTCGGCGGGGCATGGGCATCAACATTTGCTGCTTTGCCAAAACTGCGGACAGGTGGCATTTTTCGAAGGTGATGACCTGGATGCGCTGATAGAAAGTGTTTCAAAAAAGACCGGCTATCAGATCAGCGAACATTGGTTTCAACTCTTTGGTCTGTGCGCGAACTGCCGCGTAAATTAACTGATGTTACGCAGTAACTCCAAAGGAGTGGAATGATTATAGATTCAAGAAAAATGGATTAAATAATCCCGAAGGGGTGTTATGCTTTTCAGCATAAACCATGTCATCCCTTCGGGATTTTGTCTTTCACGCATAATTTTCTACAATCCTGCCATCCCTTCGGGATTGAAACTTCGTAACATCAGTAAATTAAGTAGGGTGGGTTTGCAACCCGCAAAAACTGTGCTTTCAAAAAATGTCGGGCTGCAAGCCTGACCTACAAAATCACTCCCTCATCATTGGGTGAGGGATAAAAAAATAGGAGTTCTAAATGAAAAAGATTATCAATTCCATTATTGTACTGACATTGCTCGCGGTGCTTTTCCTGGCTGCGTGCGGGTCTGCCCCATCGAACGATTCTGCCGCTGAGGGCGATTCGATCAACGTTCTGACCTCCACCACCTTCCTGGCAGATATTACCCAAAACGTGGCAGGTGACCGCCTGACCGTGGATTCCCTGCTCCCCATCGGTGCTGACCCGCACGCTTATCAAGCCGCGCCAGCCGATGTGGCAAAGATATCTGAAAGCGAATTGCTGATCTTAAACGGCGTGGAGTATGAACACTTCATTGAATCGCTGCTCGAAAACGCAGGCGGCGAACGGATTATTGTTGAGGCGACGACAGGGTTGGAAGTGCGTCAAATTGAAGAACACGAAGGCGAGGATCATGCCGCCGAAGCAGAATCAGCCGAAGGTCACGACCACGAAGCGGGAGATCCGCACATGTGGCTTGACCCGAACCTCGTCATCACCTATGTTGAAAATATCCGCAAGGGATTGAGCGAAGCCGACCCCGCAGGCGCAGAAACTTACAAAGTAAACGCAGATGCGTACATTGCCCAACTGAAAGATTTGAATAAGTGGATCGTGACACAGGTGAACAGCATCCCCGCCGACCGCCGACTTCTGGTGACCAACCACGAGGCGATGGGCTACTTTGCCGAACGCTACGGTTTTGAGGTGACAGGCTCGGTCATCCCAAGTTTTAGCAGCAACGCCGCGCCCTCCGCACAGGAAATAGCAGGACTGATCGATGAGATTAAAAAACTCGGCGCGCCCGCCATCTTTTTGGATACAGCAGATAACAATGTCCTCGCCCAACAGATCGCCGATGAAACAGGTGTTATGATTGTTGATGATTTGCACCTTGAGTCGTTGACTGACGGCGCGCCTGCGCCAACTTACATCGACATGATGAAACATAATGTCTCGAAAATTACGGAAGCCCTGAAATAAAATGTATCCTCATATAAGCCACCAAAAAGACAAACCCATTCTCGATGTACGCGACGTGTCCGTTCGTTATGACGGGCGCGTCGCGCTCGATAACATCTCTTTTCATTTACACGTCAGCGAACGTATCGCGGTGGTGGGTCCGAACGGGGCGGGAAAAAGCACCCTGTTCAAAGTTGTCTCTGGTGTTTTGCAGCCCAACAGCGGCGAAGTGACCATCTCTGGCTCCAAACCCACCGTTCACAGTTGCATCGCATATATTCCGCAGCGCAGTCAGGTGGATTGGAAGTTCCCTGTCAGCGTGGCAGATGTGGTGATGATGGGACGCTCTGCAAAGTTGGGTCCGTTGAATTGGCCGAAAAAACGCGATTGGGATTTTGTAAATCATGCGCTTGAAACCGTCGAGATCGGAAACCTGTCAGAACGACAGATCAGCCAGTTGTCAGGCGGACAGCAGCAGCGCATGTTCATCGCGCGCGCACTGGCTCAGGAAGCCGAGTTGATGCTGATGGATGAACCGTTGACCGGTCTCGACACGCCCGCACAGGAAGGTTTGCTTGATCTGCTGGATACGTTGCGGACACAGAAAGTCACTGTGATGGTTGCAACTCACGACCTTGAACAAGCCGCCAAACATTTTGACCGGATCATGCTGTTGAATAAAAAGATCGTGGCATTCGGCGACCCTGAAACTGTATTACACGCTGATAATTTATTGTCCGCTTACGGAGGCAGATTTCGGACAGTGGAAGGACGCGAGGGTTTGCTGGCAGTAGATGACTCCTGCTGTGACGAAGGAGAGCACGATCATGTTCATTAATTGGCTTCTTGCTCCTCTTCAATATGAATTCATGATTCGCGGCATGATTGCGGCTGTGCTGGTTGGAATCGTCTGCGCCGTGGTTGGCACGTACGTTGTGCTGCGCGGCATGGCGTTTTTTGGTGACGCGCTCGCGCATACCATTTTGCCTGGAATTGCAGTTGGCTATCTCATCACGGGCGGCGCGCGTGACACTTTATTTTGGTGGGCGCTGGGAACTGCAATTGTCGCCGCGCTGGGAATCGGCGCAATCAGCAAGCAGGCAGAGATCAAGGAAGATACGGCAATTGGAATCATCTTCGCTGGGATGTTTGCGCTGGGCATTGCGCTCATATCCACTGTCCGCAGTTACGCCGTGGATTTGAGTCACTTTCTGTTCGGCGATGTGCTGGGCGTATCTGCTCACAGTTTGTGGTTGATCGTCATCTTTGGCGCGATTGTTTTACTGACGATAGCCGCATTCTACAAGGAATTCCTGACCCTTTCATTTGACCCAATCCTCGCGGCAACGCTGCGCCTGCCTGTGAATTTGCTCAACAACCTTTTGCTGGGGTTGATCGCTGTGACCGTTGCCGTCTCACTGCAAACTGTGGGCGTAGCATTGATGGTTGCCATGCTAGTCACACCCGCTGCGACAGCATCTTTACTCACGAAACGCCTGCCAACCATGATGGCGCTTGCCGCATTTTTCGCTGCGCTGTCAGGTGTGATCGGTTTATATCTTTCCTATTATTTAAGCATCGCGTCAGGCGCGGCCATCGTTCTAACGGCTACGACGTTTTTTCTACTGGCGTTCTTGTGGAAAAGAATCAAACGGGCATAGGTGTCTGTCCAGTTGACCAGCGGGCTTTCTTTTTTGGCTCATGTGTAGACTCTGTGCAATAAGTCGAATCCTTTTAACGCGAATTTTCCGAATTAGGCGAATGGCGCGAAAAACAAAAAATATTCGTGGAATTCGCTCAATTCGCGCCATTCGCGTTAAAGCTTTTTGGCATTTGAGCACATTGCTTACGTCTTAACCGCTACAGAAATTCAGTCCATTGAAATTTAAGGATCGCTTTTTTAGGAAACAAAACGGTTGATTCCGGTACGAGTTTATGGTCGTGAAGGGGTGGACATCAGAATTTGGGTATGTTTTCATCAAACACAAAGGGCACAAAATTGGCAAATGCCTCTTTT
>CAMCQT010000090.1 GCA_945877125.1 Candidatus Brevifilum fermentans
GTAAAAGGTGAAAATAAAACGACCTGATGGCTTTACAAGCCATCAGGTCGTTTTTTACTTCTCACTTCTCACTTCGTTACTTCTCACTAAATCTTCAGCGGAACATACTTTCTGGTGAACTTGCCATCCAAATCTTGGACGAGGATGCCGGCGAGATATTCTGCGGGCAGGGGTGATTCTGTGACCACGCGAAACGCTTGGTCGCGGAAGGTGAGTGGATTTGAGAGCGCGGTGGCGGCTTCCCATTTTCCATTTTCCTCGGCGGGCGGGGTGAGGATTTGAATAAACGGGGCGAATTGGTCGCCGGTCTTGAAGGTCAATTCGTGAGGTGTTGAACGTTCGCCTTGCTCTTTGAAAGCAACAACTTCTTTTGTTTCGCCTGCGCTGTCAAATGTGATGCGGGCGCGGCGCGGGGCAGAGCCGTCAGCGGGGGTGTAGAGTCCGTCAAGGCGGTAGTCTGCGGTGTCGTAGCCTGCGGGGGTGGTGAATGCAAAGGCTGAGTCAACTCCATCTGAAAGCAGAGTCAGGCTGGGGCGGAGTGTGACCGAGAGGTTGATTTCCTCGTCCCAATCTGGGCGGCTGATTCCATCCGTCACTTTATTCTGATCCGCCTGGATATATTGGCGGGCAACGGGTCCGTAGAATTGATTTGAGCTTTTATCTTTGAGCAGAATTTCGGTGTAGATGTAGGCAATATTTTTTCCGCTGACCTGAGCGGTGAGTGTGTTTTCATCTGAGATGTTGATCTGCGTGATCTCAAATTTTCCAGCGCCGGGCGCGCGTTTGGTGGACGCCTTGGCAGGTTTGGCCGACGACTCAGATTGGTATGCGGTAATTTGCAAAATCTTGCCGTTGTGTTCGAATGTCTGATGGATTTCCATTCGTTGTTCTCCTTTGGCTATTCTGTAACGGTGACTTCAACGTATTCTGTGACGCTGTTGCCGTTGAGGTCGGTGACGATGATGCCGAGGGTGTAATCACCGGAGTAGGCATAGTAGGCGACCATTTCGAAATCTTTTTCGCCAAAGGTCATGGTGCCGCCGGTGTAGTCTACGAATTCACCTTCGGGGTTCTGGTCGAAATCTAGCCATTGTTCGATGATGGTGAAGGTGTCGCCGGGCTGCGGGGTGATCTCGCGCGGCGCGCCTGCGCCATTTTCGCCGTTGAAGCCGAAGATGTTTTGCATTTTGCCATCGCCGTTGAATTCCATGACCGCGTCAATTTCTGAATCGCTGTCGGCGTATTTGAAGATTCCGCGCACGCTGTAGATATCGTCTTTCGCATCCACGCCATAAACCGAAGGCTCAAAGAACGCGAATTGATCGTTTGCTTCGTTGCCGTCACTCATAAAAAACAAGGTGGGTTCCCAATCGTACTCAAAGGGAATAACGGTGTCTTCGCCCCAATCTGGATAGTAGACGCCGCCAATTTCTTTGGTCGTTTCAGCGCCGATAAAGCCCTGGTCGGCGGTGAGATAGGAATCGGATTCTACGTCATAGAAACTGACATAGTAATAGATGTAGCCGACGTTTGTGCCGCTGATCTCGGTGGAGAGGGTCACGGTTTCATCGGGGCCGATCTCGCTGGCTGAGACTTCGATGGGCGCGATGGTGATCTCGCCCGCGCCTGGGGCTACAACTGCGGCATTTTCCTGCGGGGCAGATTCTTCAACCGCCTGAGTGAAATCGGTTTGTGCCGATTGAGCCGGGGTCAAAACCGCCAAATCTGCGGCGGCGGGGTCGAAGGTCTCGCCGGTGTAATGGTAGGTGAGGAAATCATCCCAAAGTGAGGCTGTGGCAAAGCGCCCGATAAACGCGCTGTATTGGATGCCGTAAGCGGGAGAGTTGCCGAAGGTGCCGTCGTAGAGGTCTGAGTTGGGGAAGTAGATGGTCAAGCCGCTGGAGCCTGGTCTTTCGTCCCCGTGCATTTCAGAGGTGACAGTTTGGGCAAGGGTGCTTTTCACGTTTTCGGCGGCTTGCACTAAGTTTGGATCGTCAGTATTGGAAAGCAGCAGGTCAACGAAATGTCCGAGGTCAATATAAGAAGGCGGAACATCGTCACCGAATACGCTTTCGTAAGATTGAGCATAGGCGCGGGCCTCGGCTACCATATCCTGGTCAACTGCTGTCAATGCGATTGCCAATTCGTTGACAGCCGCGTTCAAATTTTGGACTTCTTTCAAATCCACGACAGAAAGGGTGCTGCCTTTGATCAAGTCGGCGGCTACGCTTTCGGCGCTGAAATCGCCGCCGGCGAAAATGTTGCGGGCGTTGTCATCGGTGATGCGGAAATCCTGGCTGAGGTAACTTTCCACGATGACTTGGCCAAGGTCGCCGCCGCTCATGGCTGTGTTCTCGTTGAGGGCGGTCAGGAAACTCGCGTATGCCCAGCCGAGAGAGGGTTCTGTTTCTTCCGAGCCGACGGCGTATCTGGCGTGGGGCGCGATGGCGCTCATCACTTCCAGTTGACCCATGAGGCAGGCATCAAAGCCGACGAGTTCAAACGCGTCAATGCCGGTGTCGGTGATGATCGTTCCCAGGGCATCGTCGATATTTTGCATGGTGAACGAACTGTTTTCGACTGGGTCATTGTCATTCCAGCCGCCGCTCCAGCCTGCGCCATGATCTGACAGGATCAAGATGTAATTATCGGCGGGGTAGGTGTTGATAGCCCAGGTGGCAAACTCTACGAGAGTGTTGCTGTCGCCGCTGTCCATTTCGCCTAGGTCTTCCAATTCCTGCGAGTTGATGGTTTCGAGGTCGTCATCTTGTGTGACCAAATAGCGTTTGGTTGAAGTCCAATCGCCGTCACCCTCGAAAGCGCCGTTGTAGCGGTCAATTTGCGAGACAATTGTGACTTGATCGGTTGAGCCGACAATTTCGGCTTCGTTTAGGTCGATGAAGATATCTTCTTCCAGAACTTCATCGTCGGCGTTTTGATACATCATTACCAGCCAGGTGCCGGGTTTGCCCTCAACGGCTGGGTTGACTTCGCTGGTAGTTTCATCGGGCTGGCTGGGTGCTTCGTCCGTTGCATTTGCTTCAGCCGGCACTTCCGCATCAGCGCCGCAGGCCATTTGCATACTTACCAGCACTGCAAGCGCCAAAATAATATTCAAAAAACGATTGGTTTTGGTTCTCATTTATTACTCTCCTGATCCAATAAGTTGAAAATCGTGTTACACGCGTAAGACGTGCCCCAAAAATATCACTGCGCTAGTTTTACATAAGCCACTGATTAAGGCAAGTCTTTTAACACGCCTGTTTGCAAAATTGACAGGCGAGCAACGGTGGAGTTCAAAAAAGCCGTGAGGTATTCCTCACGGCTTCTGCAAAATTACGGTTTTTCCAACCCATGCGCGGTCAACAATTCTTCGTTTTCCAAAATCTCCATTGTCAGACCATCTGCCACGACCCGACCTTCATCCATCACAATTGTGCGCGGAAATAATTCCTGCACCAGCCTCATGTCGTGCGTGGAGACCAGCATGGTGATGGGCAGATCGCGCAGTAAATTGATCAACGTCCTGCGCGCCCGCGGATCAAGTCCCGCGGAAGGTTCATCCAACACGAGCAGGCTTGGTTTCATGGAAAGCACGGTGGCAATGGCAATGCGCTTTTTTTCGCCGACACTTAAATGGTGAGAGAGGCGGTCTTTATATGAAGACATGCGCACGGCTTCGAGTGCCGCATCCACGCGGGCGCGGACTTCGGCTTCGGGCAGTCCCATGTGCAGTGGACCAAATGCCACATCCTCGAACACGGTGGGAGAGAAGAGTTGGTCGTCGGGATTTTGGAACACAAGCCCGACCATGGCGCGGATGGTCGGCAAGTTCTCACGCGTCAGGCGGTGTCCGCCGATCTCAACTTCGCCGTGCCCGCCTAAAATCCCGTTCAGGTGCAGCATCAACGTGGATTTGCCTGCGCCGTTCGGCCCGACCAGCGCCACCTTATCGCCTTCGCATAATTTTAGCGAAATGCCATGCAGGGCGGCATGTCCATCGGGATACGAAAAATGCAGGTCACGCACTTGTAAAACATCGCCCTCGCACTCGGGCATGACGAAAGAAGTAGTTGAATGTGAAATGGGCATTAGAGCCTTCCAATGATCTGAACGATAAATATGATCGCGATTGCAAACGCAGTCACAAAATAATCACGCGACTTCATCTCGTGCGGGTTCAACGTATAAAGATGACCTGTGTAACCGCGTGACAACATGGCATTGTAGATGCGGTCACTGCGTTCGTAACTCCGCAGGAAAAGTTGACCCGCCATATTGCCTGCGATTTTGGCACGCCAGAAAACGCCTCCGCCTGACCGTTTGCCTGATGCGCCTGCCGAACGAGATTCCCTAGCCCGAAGCAGACGGAAGACTTCATCGGTCAGCACGAACAGGTAGCGGTACAAAAACGCGATGATGGTCGTCAGGATGGCGGGCACGCGCAAATGCTCAAAAGCGTGGATCAAGTCTGGGAACCGAGTGACAGCCACCAGCAGAAGCGCGATCTGCACCGAAAGCCACGAGCGGATGAGTATGCTCACGAATCGCAAAAATCCCATGTCTGTGATCGTCAAATCCCATGTAAAAAGTTGAAATGTAAAAAGCGGTTTGCCAGGTATGGAAAATAAAACAGTGATCGCGATCAACGCGAAAGGCAAAGCCACAAGCGAGCGTTTGAATGTGTAAAGGATTCCCAGTTGCGAGAGCACATTCGTTGCGAGTAAAAACAGCCAGGCGAACACAAACGCCATCCACGCGCCATCTGGCAGAAGGGCGTTTGAGACGATGAAAGCAATCGTCACCACCACCTTAACCCGCGGGTCAAGAAGGTGAATGAAGCTTTCTTTTTCGTGATAACGGTCAAAGGCATCGAAGTGCATAGGGTTATAAGGATGAATGATGAATTATGAAGGATGAATGGATCAAGCGTTAAGCACTTTGGAAAATCTCGAAGAAAATATTTTGATTTCCTTTGTGCTCTTTGTGCCCTTCGTGTTTAAAGGGTTTACGCCTTGGCCTTCAAGCCGCGACCAATGAGCATGATGATCGCGCCAACAACGAACACGCCGATCACGCCTGCCATAATGGTGGAAAACGCGGTCTCGCCGAGGAACGGCAATGTGTAATCAGGGATGATTGAATAGGGGGCAGATTGACCGGCGTTGATGAATCCCATATCTGTGGCAACACGCTCAAGACCGTCAGGGTCTGCCGAGGCAAACGGGGAAAGAAGAACAACCGCCAGCGTAATGAGACCGCCGACCCAAACCCATCCGCGGCTGGCTTTGGCTGATTCGGAGTCTGCGCCGAGCAAATCTGGGCGGGTGCGTAGGATAAAAGCCAGCGCCGAGACGGTAATCAATGCCTCGCCAAGACCGATCACTGCATGAACACCCAACATGGCAGGGATGACCAGCTGTAATTGAGTGGTGCCGCTTAACCAAAGTTCGATCGAGGTTAACAATGCGCCGGCCATTACAGAAAGCCATGCCGCAACTCCGATAACACCAAGTTTTACAGTATTAGATTGTGTGGAAACAGAACGGTAAAGTCCGTACCCCACTGCAGCAGTGACCAATCCCATATTTAAGATATTTGCGCCCATTACAACCAGTCCGCCGTCTTGAAAGAGCAAGCCTTGCACAGCAATCACAGCCGTCATTACGAGCATCCCAGCCCACGGGCCGAGCACGATCGCGGCCATCGCGCCGCCTAGCAAGTGACCAGAAGTTCCGCCCGCAACAGGGAAGTTGATCATTTGCGCGGCAAAAATAAATGCTGCCATAATTCCCATTAATGGAATTTGCTTTTCGCCAAGCGCTTTATTTGTCTTTGAGATGGCAAGCCCAATAATCGCAGCTGATATTACCCAGCAGATGATCGAAACGATCAGGCTAAGAAAGTTATCGGGGATGTGCATGGGAACAGGTGAGTAGTGCATATTATTCTCCTTTTTGACAATTTGGACAAAGACCAAAAAAAGTAAGATGACTGTCGGTTAATTGATAGCCGCTGGCGGTTTCCAGTTGATGGTAAAGTTTTGCAAGTAGTGAATGTTCAACTTCCATTTCGCTTCCACAGATGCGGCATTTTAAGTGATGATGCTCGTGTCCTGCAATTTCATAAACAAGGTGTCCATTGCCCATGTGAGCCGAGCGTACCAGCCCATTTTGGGCTAAAAACTCCAAAGTGCGGTAGACCGTTGTTTCGGTGATGCCTGGCAATTCCTTGCGCGCTTTTTCATAGATTACCGACGGCGAGAGGTGTTTGCCTGAATGGTGGATCACATGCAGAATCACCATCCGTTGCGGAGTCATTCGGTAGCCGCGTGCGCGGAGTTGGGGAGCGTAATCAGCAGAACAGGTCATGGGTTTCCTTATTGCAACTATTTGCAATAACATAATGTATAAGATAGCCGTATTTGATGATTTCTTACCTTGATTGATGAATATCCCTGTTCTGTCGCCCCTTGGGATTTTTAGTTTGTTACTTGGTAATGACCCCTCTTTGCAACAATAGTCTAACTGGTGTGCAAAATTACCCTATTGTCCTCTGAGATTTCAATTCGTAAAGGTGACAGAGGTTTTGCAGCGGGGCCGTGTGTCACCTTGCCCTCCGCGTCGAAATGCGAACTGTGACAGGGACAGGCAAAGCCGCTTTCGTCTTCGCCCAGGTTGCAGCCCAAATGGGTGCAGACCAAACTCAAGGCGGAGAATCCGCTTTCAGCGTGAATCAGAAGCGCAGGGATTTCAGACAGCGCAGTTCGTGAGCCAATCGGGTAGTTTGTGGCAGATCCCAGGTCAAATTGAGTTTTTTGCGCGGGGTTGGGCTGAAAATCCAAAAAACGCAGCACACCGCCGAGGGCAAGTGCGCCGCTCAGGACGAGAAATCCATCGCGGACTAATTTGAGAAAATCACGGCGGGAGAGGTTGGTCATGGGTTAAGACTCTGGAGTCAGGCAGCTTGCTGCCTGGACTTGTTATCTGAAATATCCATCAGCAAGCTGATGGACTCCAAAATTATTTTTCCACTGCATGGCACTCGTGGCAGTAATTCGATTCTTGCTGGTCGGGGTTTTGCTCGCAGGCGGTGCCCATGACGGGGCGGAAGGTGAAATATTGTTTGGTGGCTTTGCCGACCATTTCAAATGTGCCGTCGGGCAATTGGCGGGCATTCCAAAGCGGCTCGCCTTGCTCAGTGACGATGATGGTGTCGCCGAGTTTCAAATCCATGATGGGGTTGAGAAACGCCATGCGGAAGACAATATCATTCGGGTCGGTCAGGGTTTTGGTCAGCGGAAGTTCGGTCAGCGTGCCGTGACAGGTTTTGCATTGCACATATTGGATGGAGGCTTGGTTGGCATGAATGTCGCCGTCACCCATTGTTTCGTCGCGCGTGTGGCAGTCCACGCAGTCGAGGGTGTATTCGCATTTTGTAAATTGGGAAATGGGTTGGTAATAGTCGGCTAGTCTGCTGGTCGGCTGGTCTGTTCGTTCGACGAAGGTCATCGTGCGTAAATCGTAGTTGCCGCGATTATGGCAAGCGTTGCATTGGGTGTAGGGGATGGCAGTTGACATTGTATGTTCACCCGTTGAGTGACACGCGGCGCAGCCTGTTTGACGCGCGAATGCTTCACCTTCCTGTGGTTTCGCGTGCAGATGACAGACCAAACAGTTCTCGCCAAATTTTTGAAGCATCGGGTTGGAGTCTATAGCGGGGTTGAATGCGTCGAGTGATTTGATTCCCGTTTGGGATTCGTCGTCGCTGACAGCCGCGATTCCGAAGTGGGCGGCTAAGTCAGTTTGCGCGCCAAAGGTGTAGCGGATGCTGGCGATTGCGCCCGCGTAAGTCGCTTGCACGCTGGTCATCACACGCTGGATGTGGTCGCGGTCATCCGCTTCGCTGCCCGAGTGGCAGTTGCTTCCCCCGCATGAGATTTCTGCCACTGATAGATCTGACGGGTTCGCGCCGCCGCGCATGGTGCTGTGCGCCAAATCTGCGTCCAGCGCAAGGCGTTCTCCGCCGTGACAGCTTACACATCCAAAAGTTTCGACGGGATGCGAGGCGCTGATTTCGGGCAAATCTGCGTGGCAGGTGATGCAGTATTCAGGCTGACCCGTGAGCGTGGGAATCAATTCCACTGGCTTGGGTTGGCGCGAATCAACCCACCAGACGAGGAGCAGGGTGAGAAAAAAGAGGAAGGAGAAAAGGGGGAGAAGACGGCGCATGAGGGGAAAGGATGAGTGCGTGTTTCGTTTACCTGTTTATAAAAGTTAGGATGATTATGATCGTTCCGATGATTGCCACGATAATTTGAGCGAGGCGATTGGACTTCGGAAACCAACTTCCGATTTCGGCTTCGTTGGGTTGGGGAAAAATATATGGGATGAGGGCGAGGAGGGCAAGGATGATCGATGGGATGAGGACGCCGAAAATAAACGGGTCACCCCATTTGAGCATTTGCTGAACCCAGAGAAAAAACCAGGGCGCGCGCACATCAACGGACTCTGTCACGGATTCACGGATGGAAACGGACATGGCGGCGGCGATGGGTGCGGGAACGAAAATGGATAAAAGAATAAGCCCGATACTGACGATGAACATTGTCAGCACTTCGCGGCGGACAAGTTCATCGCGCGGGATGCGGGTCACATCTGCCCGAAGTTGGGGCGGCGGAACGGCGATTCCACCGTCGCGGCGGACGCGGAAGGCGTGCCAAACGCCGAGGATGACGACGAGAATGGTCAAGCCGAAAATGTGCCAGGTGTAAAAGCGGAGCAGCGCCGTCTCGCAGACTTCGTTTCCGCCGACTGCGATTCGATACAGAAAGTCGCCGATGACGGGAATTGTTTTCAGCAGGTTTGTGCCAGTGGTCAGGGGCCAGCAGATGTCCACATCCCAGCGCAGGATGTAGCCTGTGAAGTCGAGCATGATGGATACGACAAAGAGTGCCAGTCCCAGCAAATAGTTGAAGCGGCGCGGATGTCCGTAGGCGGCGGTGAAAATGACGCGCAAAAAATGAACAGCCGAAACCACAATCAACGCCTGCGCTGCCCAATAATGCAGGTTGCGGATAAATCCGCCAAAGGGCACATGATAGGTGATGGTCTGCACCGAAAGCGCGGCTTCGGCGGGGTTGGGAGCATAGTAAAACATCTCCAGAATTCCCGTCACGCCGAGGATTAGCATGAGGAAGATCGCTGTTCCGCCCGCTGCCAGCGTGTGACGCCAGCGCGCTTGCGCGGTTGGGATGGTCGGCGGGTGGAGATGGTGGAAGAAGGAGGGAGGCATGGGGAAAAGGATGAAGGATGAAAGATGAAGGATGAAGAAGTACAAGTTGCGTGCTACTTAATTGTCTTATGAGTTATGGGTAAGCTAACAATCCCGAAGGGGTGGAATGATTATAGCAATAGATTGGTGTTTTTCGAACCCCGAAGGGGTGATGTGGCACGGTTTTTCCAAGGTCAGGAAAATTTTAATGCGAACACTTGCGCCGCACGCCAGTGCAGGTGTTCCGCAAAAAGGCGAATGACGCGAATTTTTTATTGAGTTTCGCGAAAATTCGCCCAATTTGCGATTTTCGCGTTAAGCCTGCTACAAAATTAAAAAGATGTCAAGCGACCCTGGAAAAGGTGTGGGTGATATGGGTTGATTGATTGAAAAACCTCCCGCTGATGTTTGGCGGGAGGTTTGAGCGTGAGCAATGCTCGTCGAAACAGAATCAGGTTTGGGCGTGGAAAAGAGGCGGGGGTTAATCGTCGCCAGGGGTTGGCACAGATTGAAATCCGTGCGCAGGTTGATGTGCTTCTTCTGTTTCATGTTCGGCTTCAAAGACGGGGAAATATTTCGCGGCGAGTCCAAATGCCATGATGCCTGCGGAGAAAATTCCGATGGAGACGGCGACTTCGGGGAAGGTTGGGAAGTAATCCACGTTGCCCATGAAGGTCGGGATGTAGGTCAGCGGGTCGGGATGTTTGACGCCGAACCAACTGACGTTGAAGCGGTTGAGGATCAGACCAAGCAGGGTGATGACTGCGCCTGTGAGAAGTCCGCTGGCGCTTTCACGATTCTTCTTGATCGAAAACCAGATCATCGGGGTGATGACGCCGATGACAATCTCAGCCCAGAAGAGGACGCTCATGATGCCGCTGGTGAAGAGATAGTGAAGGTCGCCTGCAACTGCCAGATCAACAAATTTGATGACAAGATACACACCCAATGTAATCGGCAGCGCCTTCGCCAGTTTCGCCAGCAGGTGAGTCTCCAGTCCGCGCTGGAAGTAGCGCGAGCTGAGCGAGGACTCAAGGATAATCATCGAGATGCCAACGGATATGGCGGAGGTGAAGAACAGGATCGGCAGGATGGAAGTCCACCAGAGCGGGTGCAGTTTGGTGGGTTGGATGAGCAGGAGCGAGCCGAGCGAGGATTGATGCAGGGTGGAGAGTACCACGCCGAGGATGACGAACGGCATGATGAACTTGTGGATCAGGTGCGCCCACTTTTGCAATTTGACGCCTTCCAAAACGACGGGCGCAAATTCGATGGCAAGCACGGTGAGATACAACATCACGCAGATGCCGATTTCCAGCAGAACTGAGGTGCCGTTCCAGTGGATCATCATGTACCAGATGCGCAGCGGCTGACCGAGGTCAACCAGCAGGGCAATGGCAACCATCATATAGCCGAGGAATGCGGTTAGCACGGAGGGGCGGAGGAGGGGTTCAAATTCTTTGATGCGCAGAATGTAAACCGTGCCCGCCATGAGAAATCCGCCGCTGGAGATGACCACGCCTGTGAATAGGTCGAAGCTGATCCAGAAGCCCCAGGGGTAGGCGTAGCTCAAGTCGCTGATGGCGCCGATGCCGAATGCGTAGCGCATCATGGCGACCACGAAGGCGATGCCCATCAGCGCCAATAGGATGCTTGGCAGCAATCCGATGCGGAGATATTTGGGAAGGGTGATATTCAGTTTCATTTTGATTCCTCCGCCTTTTTCTCTTCTGCGGCTTTCTTCTTGTTATCGTAGGCCGCCACACCGACAGTCACAGCCGTCAGAACCGCGCCCCAGCTCAAGGCGAAGGGGATCGTCATTTCCATCACGGTTTCGCTGACTTCGTTGATGGGTTCTTCGGGCAGTTCGGGCAATCCCAAATCCTTGAACGGGACGTGCGAGAGAATCAGGTAGGATGTGCCACCGTTTTCATGTTCGCCGTAGACGTGGTTGATGTAGCGGTCAGGATGTGCGGCGATGCGGGCGTGGGCTTTGGCGATCAGTTCGTCGCGTTCGCCGTATTCGAGCGCGTCGGTCGGGCAGGTTTCGACGCAGGCGGGTTCCTGTCCGTTGTAGATGCGCTGCGGGCAGAAGGTGCATTTATCAATGAAGGCGCCTTCGATGAGTCCCTTGTCGTAATCGAAGTGCGGTACGCCAAACGGACAGGCGTTCATGCAGTAGCGGCAGCCGATGCACAGGTCGGGGTTGTAGATCACAGGACCGTCTTCCGCTTTGGTGTACGCGCCTACGGGGCAAGCCGACATGCAGTCGGGGTGTTCGCAATGCATACAGTGATAGACCATCGTGCCGCGTTGTAAATTGGGGAATTCGCCTGTGACGCCGAGTCCAGCGACCCAGATGCGGGTCTTGTCCATTTCGATATTGTTTTCGACACTGCACGCCACCATACAGGCACGGCAGTCAATACAGCGTGTGGCGTCGAAGAGATAAGCGTGATGTTTAATTTCAGTCATGATTTACCTCTAAGCCTTTTTTACCGTTACGAAAGTTTGGCTAAGCGCCTGTCCGCCGCTGATGGGGTCGGTGTGAGTGACGTGGACAGCCGAGTCTGCTGCGCCGACGCCGTAGGCTGTTTTCAAACCCTTCGAGAGGTGACCGTAGCCTGGGGTCATGTACACGCAGTCGGGGCGGATGGCTTGCGTAGCCAGTAATTGGGTGTGAATTTGTCCCACTTCGCTCGCAACTTCGACCCAATCATCGGTGGCAAGACCAAGATCGGCGGCTGTTTTGGCGTTCATCCACAGGCGCGGCTCTTCTGAATATTTATGAAGCAACTGGTTGTTCTGCGTTCCAAATTGGGTGGCGGTTGCAATCTTGCCTGTCAACAAATAGAACTGACCCTCGGCGGGTTGCGGGGGTTCGTCCCAAATGGGTACGCCAGAGAAACCAACTTTGGCAAGCGTGTCAGAATACAACTCAATTTTTCCGCTGGGAGTTGCCCAGGTTAATTCGGCGACTTCTCCCGTGTGCGGAGTTTCAGGCGCTTCGGCGTAGCCTTTGGCTTTTACTTCTTCAAGGCTGACACCAAGCGGAGCAAGCTGCTGACGCAGATAATCTTCTTCATCTTCGTACTGGAAGAAATCTCCCAGCCCGAGCTTCGTTCCCAATTGCTTGTAAATCCACATGGCTGATTTAGCTTCGCCTTGCGGCTCAATCACGGGCTGGCGGATAAAGACTTTGTTGCCGACGGGCAGGAGCGGGTCGTAGCGTTCGAGGTACGAGGCTTCAGGCAGGATGACGTCTGAGAACCAGGCAGTATCGTTCATAATGATGTCCACTGTGACAATGAAATCCAGTTTGCCGAAGGCTTCGAGAGTCTTGGCGCGGTCAGGGATGGACATGATCGGATTCTGGCGCGAGATGAACCAGCCATGTGCCTGATACGGGTCGCCGCTGACGATGTTATCGCGCAGTTCCTGAAATACGCCGATCTTGAATGGCACCACTGGATATTTCCACGGCACGCCGTCGAGACGCAACGCTGAGACACGCGGATAGGCAGGTTGGGGCGGAACGCCAAGCGTGCCGCTTTCCTCGCCAGCCGCTTCAACCATGGTCACGCCCCAGTTGCCCATCAGCGCATTCAAAATTGAAATGGCGCGTTGGGTGTGGAACGAGTTGATAAAGTTTGAAGTGCGCCAGCCGTTGTGAACCAAAACGTTCGGGGCGGCTTCGGCGAGTTCGTGCGCGATGCGGGTGATGGTTTCGGCGGGGATGCCTGTCAGCGGGGCAGCCCAATCGGGCGTGTATTTGCTGACTTCCTTTTTTAGTTCGTCAAAGCCAATTGTATTTTTGTCAACAAAAGTGCGGTTGTACAGTCTCTTGCCGATGATAACGTTTAGCAGAGCCAAATGAAAAGCCAAGTCCATGCCAGGTTTGATCGGCAGCCACTCGGTTGCTTTGGATGCGGTCTTGGTGTAGCGCGGGTCAAGATAGACCACCTTCGCGCCGCGATCAATTGCCGTGATTAGGTCATGCGTTTCAGAGGTGGAAATCGCCTCGAGCAGGTTGCGTCCCGTCAACAAAATGTATTTGAGTTTGTCGTCGTAGATGCGGCCTGGTTCTTCCATGCCGTAGGTCATCAGGTTGGCGACGATCATGGCGTTGAAGCATAGCGAGCGCTGCGTGCCGTAGTTCGGCGAGCCGAAGGCGTACAGCAAATTCTCGAACAGCGGCTGGCTCAAGTTGTGCGTGGATGAAAAGACCATCGCTTCCGCGCCATATTTGTCTTTGATCTCGGTCATTTTGCTGGCGACTAAATCGAGGGCTTCGTCCCACGAAGCGGGGCGGAATTTCCCCTCGCCGCGTTGACCCACCCGAATGAGCGGAGTCAGCACCCGGTCGGGGTCGTACGTGTTCATTAATCCAGATTGCCCGCGCGGACAGAGATTCCCGCGTGAGTGCTCGTGCTCGGGGTTGCCATCCAATTTGACGACGCGCCCTTCGACGACCTTTGCGCGCAAGCCGCAGCGCCAGACGCACATCTCGCACATGGATGAGATGTAGCCGCTGCCTGCTTCATTCAGCAGTCCGCTGGCTTTGGCGGCTTTCGCCACTGGCGCAGGCAGCATTTGCCCAAGAGCCAATGCCCCCGCGCCCGCCGCGCCCACTTTTAGAAAATCTCTTCTTGAGATTGTTTTTGTCATAGGTTAACTCCAGTGTTCAGTTGCCAGTTATCAGTAATCAGTTTTGTTGTTCACTGATAACTGTTCACTGATTACTGCTCACTCGCCTTTTCCTTTCTCTGCCAACCCGCGCGGTCAATTAAGTAGAATAGCAAAAGCGACATCAACGCAAAGACCAGAATAAAAAGGAAGGGGCTGACATTCCACAAGTCAGGAATGTTGGTGTTGCCATAATTCGCAATCGCTGAAATCGCGGGGAACACTTGTTGATAGGTCAAGCCATAAATGACTGCGCCCGTTAAGAAACCAAATAAACCAGGGAAAATGTAATCTAATTTGCCTTCGCCGCCACCGGCAGCGCAAGTACCCGGTCAGTATCCTGTGAGCGCCATGCCCACACCAAATATCAAACCGCCCACGATATTTCCGACAATGTATGTGGCGGGAATGGCGGGAAATTCGATCAAGCCCAAGCCGCGCAGAGCATACAATCCGCTCATGGCAACGACCAAAGCCGTCATCATGAATTGAAGCACCGCCATGTCTGTAAAGCGGAATACGTTCACAATCTTGTTGTATTTTGTCAACCCGGCTTTATTCAATGAAAAGCCGAAGAAGACGCCAACAAATAAAGCAACTACAAAGTTCGTCATATTAATCTCCTCGCAATCCTAATAATTCTTGCGGTAGATAACGAGCGCGGTGATAATGCCCGAAGCAAACATGCCCATGATAAAGAGGAACGCCGCAGGAGCCAGCAACATACCGCCCGAGATGGCAAGTCCGCTGGTGCAGCCGCCTGCAATTCCGGCCGCATATTCCAAAATGATCGCGCCGATGAAGGCCAGTGCCCAGCGTTTCCAGACTTGCGGTCCGAAGATGCGTTTCCACTGTGCGTCGGAATTTGCAGCTCCTTTTTTGCCCCACATCAACGTGCCGCTGGTCAGCGCGCCAATCATGCCGCCGAAGAATGTACCAACAAACATCATCACGCCATAGGTAATTCCAGGCGGCATGATGAAGTTGAAGTACATATTGTCAAATAATTTTGGCGCAACGGCTTTGCCGAGCAAGCCAGCCAAATTCTCAAACGCGCCAGAAGCACCCAGCAGACTGTCGCTGATCCAGACTGTCGCAATGCCCACCAAGCCGAGCAAAACGCCTGCCACATATGGCGACCAGGTTTCCTTGCGGATGTAATTCAAAATAAATTTCATCGATCTACTCCTCGTCAGGTTTTTCTGAAACAACAGCATCCATCAAGTCTAAAACTGTGTCTGCCTTTTTGTTGTCCAAAACATTCTTCAAAGATTTGCGCGACTTCGATTTGAGTCCCGCGATCTGCGGCAGCATCTCAACCACGTCGGCGGGATATTCCTCTTCGACCTTGCGCGTATCGCCAAATTTCAGGTTGACCAGTTTCTCGCGTGTGGCGACAAACCCGCCGCCGCCGACCAGCATCAAGCCGATCATGCCTGCCAAAATCATATTGCCCCAGTTGAAGGGTTTCTTGCCCAAAACAATTTCATCGTAGCTGGCGGCATAGTCAACCGCATTGGGATCATCCACCACGATCTCGTTGCAGCTTTGGCTGGATGCGACACTCGGAGCGGAATCTACGCTGACAGGAGCCGCAACAGCCCCGCCCGTAGCGGGTGCCGCGCCCGAGCCAATTTCCACGCCGAGAGCGGATGCGTACACCTGCGCGCGCGCGTCCAAATCCGCAACGTGGCACTGCTGACAGGAAGCCTTGATATCCGAAAGCGGAGCGACCATCCCTTCGTGCGCTGCGGCTTTATCTGTTGCCTGGTTATTTCCCGCATGGCAGATATAGCAAAAATCGCCAAAGGCATGTGACTGATGCCAGCCAGTACCATCGGCATTGACGGGCATCTCAGCTTGCGCTTCATGGCAATTCTTGCAGGACGATGCCTGTGAACCGCATTGCGCGCTGGCAGGCGAAGCAGTCGTCAAAAAAATGCTGGCGGCGATTACAAGTGCCAAGCCAGCAAAAAGAAAATAAAAAGCTGTCTTCTTGTATTGCATATTTTTCTCCTCGGAGTTTGAGAATGATTTGACAAGGAGTCCGCAAGTTCTACTTGCGGACTTGTGTGATAGTCCAGAAGTAGAACTTCTGGACTCCAAAATTAGACTCTTTCTTCCATCATCAAATTTGCTTTGGAAGTCAGGTTGTCGTGCAACACAGCGCGCAGAATGTCCAGAGCGTTAATCAGGCGGTGGTCTGCCAGCGTGTACGTGATGCTGACCCCTTGTCGGGTGGTTTGCACCAAGCCATGATCGCGCAAGACCTTCAAGTGGCGCGAAACGGTGGACTGGTTCGCGCCAAGTTGATTGACTAATTCGGTCACGTTCTGCGGCTGTTCATTCAACGCATACAAAATGAGAATGCGGGTCGGGTCTGAAAAGGCAGAGCATAGATTCGCCTCCAACTGGGAGACTTCTTGTGTCAGGGATTGGAACAGCATGATCTGTCTTGCCTACGGCTTGAGCGGTGAAAAGAGAACCAACAACAGCCACAGCCCAAAGAGGATGGATGCACCAACCGCCCACTTCCACTCAATCATCGGTTCGGCAACTTCGGGGAAACCTGATTCAGCTACAACGGCTGGAGCATGAGATTCGGCGCGGATAACCACATCGAATCCGCCGTTGGCGTCGAAGGTGTTCAACACGCCAGCCAAGTCCTCCTGCTTGTGACATTCGAGACATTTCATGCCACCGTTTTCCTGCGGGTGGGGGAGCATTCCGAGGTGCGAGAGTTCGACCTTCATCGTGGTCGGGTCGCCTTCGTGGCAATCCACACAGCGGTCGCGGTGGGCAGGGGTCATGCAGTAGGAACAGCCTGAGTCGTGCAGGTAGTACAAATCTTCATGGCAGGTCAGGCAGGAGTTATCGGATGCGCCAGCCGTCTGCGCCGATGCCTGGACGGGCAGGCTGAAAATCGCAGCCAGCACAACCAGCAGGGAAACCGTCAAAAGAAACATCCAGCGATTGGTTTTTGTGAACATTTTTTACCTCCGAGTCATTAAACTATTTGGGAGACTTTCCACATCTTCTTGCAGATTACTGCATGAAATATCGTTCTGGAAGGTTCTCAGGTGAATCTTCGGGACACAAGACCAGCAGGGCGCGCGAACTGGTCGAAGCAGTATTCCGCCAAAAATGCGGGGTGTACGCATCGAAGATCAAGCTATCGCCTGGCGCAAGTGGATAGACTTCGCCTTCGATGGTGTAGGTGATATGCCCTTCGAGACAATAAATGAATTGCCGTCCGCCATAGATGATTGGCTCTGCGCCACTGCTGGCGTTCGGTTCCAGCCGTGAGATGAACGGCTCGCTTCCCATGCGCGGCATTCCCTCGCTCAAATTCTCCAACTGTCCCTGGGCAAAGATGATTTGTTTCCGCTCGCCTACTTTTTGGTAAGCGATTTGCCTTTTGTGTTTGATCTCGAAAAACGCGGGG